>NZ_JBLUPV010000009.1:0-204898 GCF_048068075.1 Pseudomonas sp. NY15354 | reverse complement strand
CTGGAGACGAACAGCTACCACTCGGCAGTGTTGCGCAGCCCGGAGAACCACCGTTGGGTGACGGCCATGGATATTGCGGTGGGGCAGGCGCATTGCCTGAATGATCCGCAGTTGCGGGAGGTGTTGGTGGCGATTGCGGATTGGAAGATGGATAGCAAGGTGTTTTCCACGATCTGTGGCTTGCCAGGTTGGTCGCGGCTCAGTAATGAAACTCAAGAATTAGTGAAGGCGAATAGCAAATATTATGATAAAGGAATTTTCCCCTCTTCTGATTTGGTGTCGTTAAATCCTCCTTCCTTAGTCGTTGGGCCAGATAAAGAAGGAGCGCGTAGTGAAGGGAGATAAGGCAAACGATAGTGCGCGTCCCTCTCTCGGACCTTATCTTTGGTTGGCCGGCGTGCTGTTTATGCTTTGGTTCGGTTTCTTGATGACCGCTTACCCAAAGGTACAGGAATTCAACATGGTTCAGCGTGATCTTAAACCGCTGCTGGCTTTGGGCGTTTCAATCGCTATCGGTGTCGTAGCCTTGGTTTTTAGCATTCATTGGTGGCTCAATGCCTTGGCGAGCGAAAAGGCCAAGCAGGCTGCCTATAGGCGCGAACTTCTGGCTGCGCTTGCGGAGCAGGAATCAGCGCCCGCACAACAGTTTGCATTGGAGATGCGTGGAGTTGGCCTTGCAGTTGATAACTGGTATCAATCATCTATCTGGGGAAAGATAAAAGAAAAAAATAATAATTTCTCATCCATTTATTCGCGAAATCCTTCCGAGCTCGATGTTTCTGTTGACGATCGAAAAATTACTTATTCTATAAATATCCGAGTTTCTTTTAGGCATGCTGCGCAAGCGTCTGTGGCTTATTGGCCCCTTCCCACCTTCGCTCTGGGGCCGCCTGATCTATATAACAAAGGGTTCAGTGCTGCCGGTCTGATCAACGCTGGCCGGAATGCCGCAACGTTAGGTGTCACGCTGTTTCTCTGGCAGGATGATGAAAACACGACCCACGCTCAGGCCATGATCGAGCGACTGTTCAAATTTTTCGATGAACACCCGCGCGCACCACAAGCGCTAATCGTAAGTGAAGACGGTGATGTGACGCGCGATACTTATCGCAAACCCGGTACACCGGGTTTGAGTGGCATTCAGGGAGTGCCCAAGATTTACGAAAGCATGGCGGGTTTGTTGGTGGCTCGATCTGACCGTGTAGACCGCTATCTCCGCTTTTCCGCTGTTGATGAAGCCGAAAACAACCAAAGTAAAAGAACGGACCTGGGGAAACTTTGGGCTTTTTATTGGAAGCAGAACAGGGAATTTGGCGACTGGTACGAAGCAGAAGAGGCTGCCAAAGGTAATAGGTTTTCGATTGCTCCCACCCTATCTACCGATTATTGGCAATCCAAACTCCCCGAACTCTGGCAAACCATCAGCAACCGAGGCCCCGGTCATTTCGAGCCGTCCCCGTGGTTGCCTATCCGCTGGGCCCAACACCAGATCAAAGAGTTCGACGCCTCGTCAGTACTGGGCTATCTGCACCGCCCGATCAAAGTGCCGATGCAGGATGAAAACGGCAAGCGCCTGAAGCCCGCGTTGCAGGCCAAGGCGTTGCAAGCCGGTTGGCTGCAAGCGCTGGAGACCTTGCCCAAGGGCCATGAGCCCGTGCGGGTGTTCTACGACACCACCCATAACCTCGAAGCGGAAATCGCCCTCACCAACGCCCTGCATGCACTCAACACCGACGGCCACGGCCTGGACATCGGCAACGTGGAAGAGGGCTATGACATCGGCCGACGCCTGGGCAATACCGGTGTCAGCGGTGCGCTGGTGCAGATCAACCTGGCGACCATCGCCAGTTACCTGGAGGGCGGCACGAGTGCGGTGGTGTATGCCGGCGCTGATGGCAGCCTGACGGTACAGATGGTCCGCCCGCCGGATAAAGCGCGCAAAGCGAAGAATCGCAAGACGCGCGATGGCGACCCTTTCCGCTACGGTTCACCTTCATGAACTACGTCTGAGGCTGGCAAACGGTCACCCTCATTTTTCCAGCAAGGCCACCATCTCTCGATACCCTCGCTGGCGCGCATGCTCCAGCGCCGTCACGCCGTCCTTGTCGGCGATCGTACGGTCTGCCCCGGCTGCGAGCAGCCGGCGGACGATGTCCACATGGCGCGGGCCACCATCGCCCAGAATCACCGCCTCCAGCAGCGCGGTCCAGTGCAGGCGGTTGAGGTGGTTCACGTCGACGCCGGCGTCGATCAGCATCTGCACGGTCTGTACATGGCCGCGTTCGGCGGCAGGGATCAGCGCGGTACCGCCGTAGCGATTGGTGCTCTTGAGGTCGGCGCCGTGATCCAGGGTCAGGCGCAGGATCTCGTTCAGACCACGAGCGCCGGCGTACAGGTAAGGGCTGTCCTGGATGTCGTCCTTGGCGTTGACGTCGGCGCCCGCTTCGATCAGTACCTTGGACGCCGCGACCTGATTGCCATGGGTGGCCACCAGCAGCGCAGTGCGACGCTGGGAGTCCCGCGCATCGACGGTGGCGCCTTCATCGAGCAGGCGACGTATGGCGAGGGCATCGCCACGTTGGGCGGCATCGAGCAGTTGGGTATCCATGGCAGTGCTCTCGGCGTGGGCGACAACGCTGATGAGCAAGGCGAAAAGCGCGGCGAACGGCAGGCGCATGGTGAGGGCTCCAGAATGATCGGGCTTAATCCTAGGAAATACCCGCCAATGCTTGAAGTTAATTCTCCGCATGATCATCAGTGCATTTCTGGATGCACCCCTGTTTTTCGGACTTTCCCGTAGGTTTGGCTAAAATCGCTGTTTTTGGCGTCATGCGCCTACGTTCAAATTACAGGATGTCCTTTTTGAAAAGGCCTTTACCCGTTGTGGCTCGCGTCACGGCGCTGTGTTGCCTGGCGACCTTGACCAGTTGTGGTTGGGGCGATCGGGCGGCGCAGGCGCCTGCAATCCTGCCGTTGCCGCCCGAACTCGACTCCGGCTATCGCGCCGGGTTGCTGCCAACCCATGCCAGCCGCCACATGGCTGCGGCAGCCAACCCCTTGGCCAGTGAGGCAGGTCGCTCGATGCTGCGTGCAGGTGGCAGCGCCATCGATGCCGCCGTCGCCATGCAGGCGGTGCTCACTTTGGTCGAACCGCAGTCCAGCGGTATTGGTGGAGGGGCGTTCTTCCTGTATTGGGATGGGCGGCAGGTGCAGGCCTTCGACGGCCGTGAAACCGCGCCCTCAGGCGTGACGCCGAACCTGTTCCTCAAACCTGATGGCATGCCCATGGCCTTCCGGGATGCCCAGATCGGTGGCCGTTCGGTGGCCGTGCCAGGCGTGTTGCGCGCCTTGAAACTGGCCCACGAACAGCATGGCCGCCTGCCTTGGCATGATCTCTTCGCGCCGGCTATCGCCTTGGCCCGCGACGGCTTCCCGATGTCCAAACGACTGCACACGCTGTTGGCATCGGACACCTATGTCGCAGGCTCGCCCGGCATGGCCCGTTATTTTCTCGATGCCCACGGCAAGCCCCTGGCGGTCGGCACGCCACTGAAGAACCCCGAGCTTGCACAGACCTTGGAGTTGATCGCTACGCAAGGGCCCGATGCGTTCTACGCAGGCGAGATTGCCGAGGCGATGGTCGAGGCCGTGCGCGGCCATGCCAACCCCGGCCTGCTGTCGCTCGAAGACCTGCGCCGCTACCAGGCCAAGGAGCGCACGCCGGTCTGTGGGCCTTACAAAACCTGGCGCATTTGTGGCATGCCACCGCCATCCTCGGGTGGCGTCGCGGTATTGCAGACCCTGGGCATCCTCGAAGCCCTGAAGTCGGCCACGCCGTCGCTGGACCTGGCCAGAATGGCTCCGACGCAGGTGCCGTCGATAGCAGGTCTGGAGCCTGCACCGATGGCGGTTCACCTGATCGCCGAGGCCGAGCGCCTGGCCTACGCTGATCGGGCCCAGTACCTGGCGGACAGCGACTATGTGCCGGTGAATCTCCAGGGGCTGACCAACAAGGCGTATCTGGCAAGTCGCGCGCGACTGGTTGGCCCGACCAGCATGAAGCGCGCCGAGGCGGGCACACCGCCGGGTGCCAACTTGGCACTCTCGCCTGATCGTTCCCCTTTGCGCATCGCCACTTCCCATGTCTCGGCCGTCGACGATCTGGGCGGTGCGATTGCCATGACCACATCGGTGGAGGCCGCCTTTGGCTCGCATCTGTTCGTCAAAGGTTTTCTGCTGAACAATCACCTGACCGACTTCTCGTTCGTGCCTAGAGTGGACGGCAAGCCGGTCGCCAACGCTGTCGCCCCCGGCAAGCGACCGCTGTCCTCGATGTCGCCGACACTGGTGTTCACGGGTGAGTCCGGCGAACTGCTGGCCAGTCTTGGCTCTCCCGGAGGCTCGCAGATCATCGGCTATGTGAACAAGGCATTGATCGGCCTACTGGACTGGAAGCTCGACCCCCAGGCGGCCATCAACCTGCCCAACTTCGGCAGTCGCAACCTTGGCACCGAAGTGGAAGCCGGGTTGGCCAGCCCCGCCTTGATACAGGCGCTTCAAGCCCGGGGTCATGACGTGACGCCGATGACGATGACCAGCGGAACGCAGATCATCCAGCGCACCGCGGATGGCTGGTCGGCGGGTGCCGACCCACGCCGCGAAGGAGCGGCGCTGGGCGACTGACGTGCGGCTGCGTGTGCGGTTGCCGGTTGTGAATGGGCGTGCTAGAAGTCGGATCTGTCATTCAGAAGTTGAATACACCGATGTCTATCAGCGTTAAACCGAATAGGGCCCTGTTCGATCTCGACCTGCTGCGTGCCATTGTCGTGGTGGCCGATTGCGGCAGTTTCACTACGGCGGCGACGCGCTTGCATTCCACTCAGTCGACCATCAGCCAGAAGGTACGCCGGCTGGAGGACATGGTGGGACACCGCCTGCTGGTGCGCGGCAACCGCGACGTACTGCCGACCGACGCGGGACAGACGTTGCTGGGCTATGCCCGGCACATGCTGGCGCTGAACGATCAGATGCTCGAGGCCCTGGCTGGGGCGATGGTCGGTGTGACGGTACGCCTGGGGGTGCCTGAGGATTTCGTCGGCGGGCGCACCACCAATGCTTTGTCGGCATTCAGCCGGCGGCATCCGCAGGTCAAGTTGGAAGTCACCAGTGGGTTGTGCCGGGATCTCAGCCAGGCCTACGACAATGGCGAGCTGGACCTGGTATTGCTCAAGCAGCGGCGTAATGCGAGGGAAGGGGTAGCGTGTTGGCCTGAGAGATTGCAATGGATCGACAGCGCCCGGACACCGGCCTTCGAGCTCGACCCGATCCCGCTGGTGACCTTTCCGCCGCGGGGGTTGTATCGCGAGGACATGATTACTGCGATCGAGGGGATGGGGCGGCGTTGGCGTATCAGTTTCACCAGTTCCAGCTTGAGCGGGATACAGGCGGCGGTGGCCGATGGCATGGGGATCAGTCTGTTGCCGCCACGGGCTGCGACGGGGGAGCATCGGGTGTTGGGAGGGGAGCAGGGACTGCCTGAGGTGGATAGCTACGAGATCGTGGTGGTGCATCGTCCGACGGCGGATGGGATGGTGCGGGCGTTGGCCGAGGTGCTCATGGAGTTGCTCGCGGCGCATGAGATTTGATTTGGCGTTGGTTGGTTTTGAGGGTTGTGGGTTTATCCGTTTGATTTGTCGACGGTTAGTCACCTTTGCGCCCTTGGTCTTGGCCAAAGTAACCAAAGCCGCTGCGCCCCCGCATACGGCCCCTGCGCTGCGCGCCTGCCCCTACAGACACCTCCGCTCGGCCTGCTGATGGGGCGCAAGTTACAGGCGGCGCCTGGGGTGGCGTTGTTTCATTCAGTGGGTTTTTGTGGTGAGCTTTTTGGCCCATTCGCGGGTAAACCCGCTCACACAGGCTCTCCGGTGTTCTCAACAACACCGCTGTGCCTGTGGGAACTGCGCCAGGGCTGGTATTGGTACGGCTGAAAAGTGTCAAGGAATACCAACCGAAGGCGATTCGAGCTTGTCCGGCACCATAGAATCTCCCACATGTACAGCGCCGTTCTCAAGGACAGCGGTGAGCCTGTGAGAGCGGGTTTACCCGCGAATATGCCGGAACTGCCAACAAATAATTAGCTTGTTTGCCGTTGCCGTTGCCGTTGCCGTTGCCGTTGCCGTTGCCGTTGCCGTTGCCGTTGCCGTTGCCGTTGCCGTTGCCGTTGCTTTTGATCCGCGATAGTTCAGACACCACCAATCGCGACCTCAGGAGGCCGAGTGGAGGTGTCTGGAGGGGCAGGCGCGCAGCGCCCTTCGGCGATAGCCGAAGTCGCGAGATGGAGGCTTGCGCAGCAAGCCGGAGGCCGCGAAGCCCCGTAAGGCACCGCAGCGAGGGAACCCGGTGCGAAGCGCCGGGCCGTATGTGGGAGCCAGCGGTTTTTGCCTACTTTTGCCCAAGAGCAAAAGTAGGTCGCCGTAAAGGCGAAAAGCGCCAGCGGCGCCACCACCAACCCCGGATATACACACAACCTGAAAGCCCAAGCCCAAGCCCAAGCCCAAGCCCAAGCCCAAGCCCAAGCCCAAGCCCTCACTCATGACAACAATGCCCAGCCCGCTCCCCCACCTCATACCGATCATGATGCCGCACCCAATCCATCGTCCCCCCCTCATTCCTCCCCAACGGCGCAATATCGAGAAAATTGTAAGCCCCCACCAAAATGTCCAGCCCCCGAGCATACGTAGAATAGGTGTGATAGACCTCCCCATTCCCGTCCCGATAGAACGCACTCAGCCCAGGCAACTCCCGCTCACTTCCCGCATAGACTTCGTAGTTGTACTGCCCAGACCCATCCGTGGCGACACTCACCCCAAAGTCCTCGTTGAAGCTGCCGCCGTGTGATGAGAACCAGGGAAACCGCCATCCCATCCGCCGCCGAAAATTCTGGAACTCCCCATAAGGCGCCCGCGACACCGCGACCAGCGAAACGTCATGATGTGCCAGATGCAAGTTGGCCCCATCGAAATGGTCGGCCAGGAACGAGCACCCCGGGCAGCCTTCGCTCCAACCTTCGGCGAACATGAAGTGATAGACCAGCAGTTGGCTGCGCCCGGCAAACAGATCCGCCAGCCCCAGTTCGCCATCGGGCCCCTGGAAGCGATAAGCCCGTTCGACCCTGACCCACGGCAAAGCCCGCCTGGCCGCGGCCACTTCGTCACGCTGGTGAGTGAGGGCTTTTTCATGCAGCCATAACTGGCGCCTGGCCGCGAGCCACTCGCTTCGGGTGACCACCTCGTGCTTGATATCTGGATTGTTCATGACGCTGACTCCACGTGAGGGATTCAGCGAATGGTCGAATGGCGGCTGTGGGATTCGACAACGACTCGCCCCTCTCACGACGAACGGCTCGGTGGCCAGGATGAACATGGGTGATATCATGGGGCCATCAATCACAAGGAGGTGTACATGCGCTGGCGTTGTCTGTCGCTATTTCTGTTGACCCTGCTGCTCGGCGTCACGTCGGCCCAGGCGGCCAATACCCCGTGCTCGGGTCGTAAGGGTGGGATCGCAGGGTGTGACGGTGAGATCTTCCTGTGCAACGACGGCTCGATCAGTGCCTCGAAGAAAAACTGCAGCGCGATGTACGGCACCCGCACCGCGCGTCCGGCAGCGCAGCCGTTGCGCGCCAGTGATGAAGGATGCGGATGCGGCAGTGGCAACTACTGCACGGGCCCGCGAGGTGGGGTGTACTGCCTGACACCGTCGGGTAACAAGAGCTACCGTCGGCGCTGAAACATCGGCCTTGCCGTTAATCGGCTAACCGGCCATTTCGTCTATCAACGCCCACAACCGTGAGTCGTTGAAATCCTCTACCACCAATCGCGCTCCAGCGGCCAGCAACCGCTCGGTGGTCTGGGTGGTGGCGATGCCCACGGTGAAGATGCCGGCATCGCTCGCGGCTTTCACGCCTGGCAGTGAATCCTCGAAGGCCAGGGCCTGGCTGGCTGTAGCCGCCAGGCGCTGCAGACCGGTCAGATAGGGCAGAGGGTCAGGCTTGGGGCGAGCCAATTCCTCGGCCACCAGCACAGGCTCGAAACACCCCTCCAGCCCCATGGCCGCCAGCATGTGCTCGGCGTTGAGGCGGGGGGCGTTGGTCACCACGCACATGCCGATTCCACGTTGCTGGGCGTACGCCATCAGGCGTGTCAGTCCAGGCATGGGCGTCAGGCGAGGCGACAGCTCGCGGAACAATGTCTCCTTGCGCTCGGCCAGGGCCAGGCATTGGGCCTGGCTGCTCAGGGGGAAAAGCTCGGCGAACAGTTCACCGTTGGCGCGTCCGCTGATATGGGCGTCGAACTGCGCCTGGCTCAGTTCCCGCCCGTCGTGCTCGCGCAGCAACTGGCGGAAGGCCTGCAAATGCAGGGTGTCGGTATCGGTGAGGGTTCCGTCGAGGTCGAACAGCAGGGCGGTCAGCATCGGGTATCCAGAAGGGGAAACGTCAATCTCGGCCATGATAGCCAAACCCGACGACGAAGGGGGCTGTTCACTGTACGCTGAAAAGAGTACAAATGTACTCCATGGACAACATGACCCCCAAACGCCGCGCCATTCTCGAATTCATCCGCGAGCGCATCGCCGATCACGGCCAGCCCCCGAGCCTGGCTGACATCGCCCAGCGCTTCGGTTTTGCCTCACGCAGCGTGGCGCGCAAGCACATCACCGCCCTGAGCCAGGCCGGTTTTATCGACGTGACCCCCAATCAGGCCCGCGGCATCCGCCTGGCCGAGCCGCTGCGCCGGCCCGAGATCCTCGAGATTCCGGTGCTCGGCCAGGTGGCGGCGGGCGCACCGATCGGTCCGGATTTGGACATCCACGAGCAATTGCTGCTCGACCCCAGCCTGTTCCGTCGCACCCCTGACTACCTGCTCAAAGTGCGGGGTGATTCGATGATCGACGACGGTATCTTCGATGGTGACCTGGTCGGCATCCGCCAGCAGGGCGAGGCTCGCGATGGGCAGATCGTGGTCGCCCGCCTGGATGGCGAGGTGACCATCAAGCGCCTGCAGCGCATCCCCGGTGGCTACCGCCTGTTGCCACGCAACCCCGCCTATGCGCCCATCGACGTGGCGCCGGGCCGGGACTTCGTCATCGAGGGCGTGTTCTGTGGTCTGCTGAGGCGTGACTGATGGGCGCGGTAGTAGACCTCGACCGCCTGCTCGACCAGCGCCGGATATGGCGCGGGCGCCAGGTCCAGGCACGGCCTCAGGGGCTGCAGCCCACCGGCCATGCCTCGCTTGACGATCGGCTGCCCGAAGGCGGCTGGCCGGCTGCCGCGCTCACGGAGCTGCTGCTGGCCAGCCCCGGCAGTGGTGAGCTGCAGTTGCTCTGGCCAAGCCTGGCGCGCCTGAGCGGTGAAGGCGGCCGAGTGGTGCTGGTGGCGCCGCCGTTCATTCCCTATGCGCCGGCCTGGCAGGCCGCCGGGGTCGATCTGCGCTGGTTGGCCCACGTCGAGGCCCCGCCGGCCGAGGCCTTGTGGGCTGCCGAGCAATGCCTGCGCTCTGGCAGTTGCGCGGCCGTGCTGTGCTGGCCTGGGCGTACCGATGACCGTGCTCTGCGGCGCTTGCAGGTGGCCGCCGAGACGGGGCAGGCCTTGGCGTTCGTCTGCCGCCCGCAGCAGGCTTCGCACAATCCTTCGCCAGCGGCCTTGCGCATCGCCATCGACACCCAGCCTGCCCAATGGCGGGTACTCAAATGCCGTGGCGGCTTGCCGCCGGCAGCGCCTATTGCCTGCCCGGTGTGGAGCTGATGCCATGCTTTGGGCCTGTATCGTTTTTCCGCAACTGGCGCTGGACAGCGTCCTGCGTGAGCGCGACAACCCTGATGCCCCCCTGGTGTTGATCGGCGGGCCGCAGCAGCGGCGGGTGTTGCAGTCGGTCAATGCGGCGGCTGCGGCGCTGGGCCTGCGAGCCGGGCAGACCCTCACGGCTGCCCGAGCCCTGGCTGACGGCTTCACCTGCGTGGAGACCGACCCTGCGCGCATCGAGCAGCTCCAGCAGTTGCTTGCAGCCTGGGCCTATCGCTTCAGCGCGCAGGTCAGTCGGCACTATCCACGGGCTTTGCTTCTGGAGGTCGGTTCCAGCCTCGGGCTGTTCGGGCCCTGGCCGGCGTTCGAGGCACGATTGCGCCAGGAGCTGGATGCACTGGGGTTACGCCACCGTATCGTCCTGGCCACCAACCCGGTGGCGGCGCGCATGCTCGCCAATGGCCATGACGGTCTGGCGGTGACAACGGTCGAAGCCACCCGGGCTGCCCTGGCGTGCATGCCTGTCCACAAGGTTGGCTTGCCTTCGGAGGCGGCAACGGCGTTTGCCCGCATGGGGCTGCGCCGTCTCGGTGAAGTCCTGGCCCTGCCACGCGATGCCCTGGCCCGGCGCTTTGCTGCCCAAGTGCAAGTGCATCTGGACCAGTTGCTCGGCCTGCGCAGCCTGGGCCTGGCCTTCCACCAACCGGCGGAGCGCTTCGAGGTGCGGCTGGAGCTGAACTTCGATGTCGAATCGCACCAGGCGCTGTTGTTTCCCCTGCGTCGTCTGCTGAGTGACCTGGCAGTCTTTCTCGCGGGGCGGGACTGCGGCGTACAGCGGTTTAGCCTGTACCTGGAACATGCCCAAGGGGCGGCCACCGAGCTCAAGGTCGGTCTGCTGGCCGCCGAGCGCGATGCCGCCAGGCTGTTCGAGCTGGCCCGCGGGCGTCTGGAGGCGCTGCGCATCCCTGCACCGGTACGCAACCTGCGTTTGCTGGCCGAGGACCTGCCACCTTTCGTGCCCCAGCACCAGGCGCTGTTCGATCCGCGGGCACAACAGGCCCAACCCTGGGAGCAACTGCGCGAACGCCTGCGTGCGCGCCTGGGCGATGAGGCGGTCAAGGCGCTGAGCGCCGAAGCCGATCACCGCCCCGAATGCGCTTGGCTGCCGGTGGAGCAAGGGGCCTTGGGCCTATTGCCGGTCGCGCCCGGCAGCCGGCCGGGCTGGCTGCTGCCTGAGCCCCAGCCTCTGAGCGAAGCTGGCGTGCGCCGGTTGGGACGGGCCGAACGTATCGAGTCGGGCTGGTGGGATGGTGGTGACGTGCGCCGTGACTACTACCGCATCGAGACCCGTGACGGGTTGCGGGGCTGGGCCTATGACGACCTGAGCAAGCCCGGGCAACTGTGGCTGCAAGGGTGGTTCGCATGAGCCTGTCGGATTACGCCGAGCTGCACTGCCTGTCGAACTTCAGCTTCCAGCGCGGCGCTTCCAGTGCCGACGAGCTGTTCAAGCGGGCCAAGGCTTTGGGTTACAAGGCACTGGCCATTACCGATGAATGTACCTTGGCTGGCATCGTCCGCGCCTGGCAGGCGGCTCGGCAACAGGACATTCAACTTATCGTCGGGAGCGAGGTACAGCTTCATGAGGGTGCCAAGCTGGTGCTGCTGGTCGAAAACCTCGAGGGCTACCAGAACCTCTGCACCCTGATCACTCGGGCGCGACGCCGAGCGGAAAAAGGCACCTACCAATTGCTCTCGACGGACATTCAAGCCCATTGCCAGGGCCTGCTGGCACTGTGGATTGCCGAGCCTGACGATGCCCCGGCCAATGGCTTATGGCTGAAGTCGCTGTTCGGCGAGCGCCTGTGGCTGGCGGTGCACCTGCATCGAGGGTGCGACGATGCCCGGCGTCTGCAGCAGCTGAATATCCTGGCGGGCCAGGTGGGGATTCGCGCAGTGGCGTGCGGCGATGTGCACATGCATGTCCGTGGCCGCCGCGCCCTGCAGGACTGCATGACCGCGATTCGCCAGCATTGCACCCTGACCGAGGCCGGTCGCTACCTGTACCCCAATGGCGAGCGCCACTTGCGCACCTTGACCGAGCTTGGCGAGCTGTACCCTGCCGACCTGCTGACCGAAACCCAGGCCATCGCCGACCGCTGCCACTTCAGCCTGGATGAGTTGAAATACCAGTACCCCAGCGAAGTGGTACCGCAAGGGCACACACCGGCCAGCTGGTTGCGCCATCTGTGCCAGTCGCGCCTGCCCGAGCGCTGGCCCCAGGGTGCCAGCAGCGAGGCGCTGGAAACCCTGGAAAGCGAGCTGCAACTGATCACCGAGCTGGGCTACGAAAGCTACTTTCTCACCGTCTACGACATCGTCGATTTCGCCCGCAAGCAGGGCATCCTCTGTCAGGGACGGGGCTCGGCCGCCAACTCGGTGGTGTGTTTCGTGCTGGGCATCACCGAGCTGGACCCGATGGTGCATCGCTTGCTGTTCGAGCGCTTTCTGTCCCGCGAGCGCAACGAGCCGCCGGACATCGACGTGGACTTCGAGCACGACCGCCGGGAAGAGGTCATCCAGTATGTGTTTCGCCGTTATGGCCGCGACCGGGCAGCACTCACGGCGGTGGTCAACACCTACCATGCCGCCGGCGCAGTGCGCGATGTGGCGCGCGCCCTGGGGCTGCCGGCCGACCAGGTGGACGCCTTGGCCAAGTGCTGCGGACGCTGGAGCGACCGCATCCCCGATGTCCAGCGCCTGGCCGAGGCGGGTTTCGAGGCGCAGAGTCCATCGCTGCAACGCATCCTGGTGCTGGCTGGCCAGTTGATTGGCTTTCCCCGGCACCTGTCGCAGCACCCAGGAGGCTTCGTGATCTGCCAGCAGCCGCTGGACCGCCTGGTGCCGGTGGAGAACGCCGCCATGGCGGAGCGCACGGTGATCCAGTGGGACAAGGACGACCTCGACCTGGTCGGCCTGCTCAAGGTCGATGTGCTGGCCCTGGGCATGCTCAGCGCCTTGCGCCGCTGCTTCGACCTGCTGGCCCTTCACCGAGGCCGGCACCTGACCTTGGCGACCATCCCCAAGGAAGACGCCGCCACCTACGCCATGATCAGCCGCGCCGAGACCATGGGCGTGTTCCAGATCGAATCGCGGGCGCAGATGGCCATGTTGCCGCGCCTCAAACCGGAAAAGTTCTACGACCTGGTGATCGAGGTGGCCATCGTCCGGCCAGGGCCGATCCAGGGCGACATGGTCCACCCCTATCTGCGCCGACGCCTGAAAGAGGAAAAGGTGACCTATCCCTCACCCAAGCTGAAAGCTGTGTTCGAACGCACCTTGGGTGTGCCGTTGTTCCAAGAGCAGGTGATGGAACTGGCCATGGTCGCCGCCGACTACACGCCGGGCGAGGCGGACCAATTGCGCCGCAGCATGGCCGCCTGGAAACGCCACGGCGGCCTGGAGCCGCACCGCGAGCGGCTGATCAACGGCATGCGGCGCAATGGTTACGAGCAGGCGTTCGCCGAGCGGATCTTCGAGCAGATCAAGGGCTTTGGCAGTTATGGTTTCCCTGAGTCCCATGCCGCGAGCTTCGCCTTGCTCTGCTACGCCAGCAGTTGGCTCAAGTGCCATGAGCCGGCGATCTTCACCTGCGCGCTGATCAACAGCTGGCCCATGGGCTTCTACAGTCCTGACCAACTGCTGCAGGAGGCGCGTCGTCAGGGCATCGAGGTGCGCCCTGTGGATGTATGCCACAGCGTCTGGGATTGCACCCTGGAACCGTACGGGGAGGGCGCATTGGCGATTCGCCTGGGGTTGCGGCAGATTCGTGGGTTCAGCGAGACCGATGCCCGGCGCCTCGAGCAGGCGAGGGCGCAGCGATCCTGGCGCGATGTCGAGGACCTGTGCCTACGCGCCGGGCTCGACAGCCGAGCCCGTGCACGCCTGGCTGATGCCGGCGCCCTGCGTGCTTTGGCCAGCGACCGTCATCAGGCTCGCTGGCAAGTGGCGGCGGTGCAGGCGCAGCTGCCATTGTTCGCCCAGCTGGAAGCTGAGCCAGAAGTGATGGTGGAGTTGCCGGTGCCGACCGTAGGCGAAGACGTGTTCGCCGACTATGCCACCCTGGGTACCACCTTGGGGCCACACCCCCTGGCGCTGTTGCGGCAACGTCTTCGGGCATTGGGGTGTCGTAGCTCTGCCGAGCTGACGGGCGTCGAGCACGGTGACAGCATTGCCGTGGCTGGCGTGGTGGTCGGGCGGCAACGGCCGCAGACCGCCAGCGGCGTGACCTTCGTCACCCTCGAGGATGAACACGGCATGGTCAATGTGGTGGTCTGGCGTGACTTGGCCGAACGCCAGCGCAGGGCACTGGTAGGGTCGCAACTGCTCAAGGTGAGCGGGCGACTGGAACAAGAGAAGGGCGTACGGCACCTGATTGCCAGACGCCTGGAAGACATCAGCCCCTTGTTACAGGGGCTGGATGTGCGCAGCCGGGATTTTCACTAGATCCGAAGGCCAATCGCGGCACAAGGTCGATCCTACAGTCGCCTGTCAGACCATCGCCAAGTGCTGCTTGCGCGTCGGTGCCGGAAACGCATCGTCGATCGCGCGCAGGTCCTCGTCGGTCAGCACCAGTTCGCCAGCGGCCGCATTGAGCCGCACATGCAGCGGGTCCACCGCTTTGGGAATGGCGATGACGCCTTCGTTGCGCGTCACCCAGGCCAGACTCACCTGGGCCGGCGTGGCCCCATGGCGCTCGGCGATCTCGGCCAATACCGGGTGTCGCAGCAAGCGCCCGGCCTGGGCCAGCGGGCAGTAGGCCATGGTCGGCAACTGGTGTGCCTGGCTCCATGGCAGCAGGTCGAACTCGATGCCACGTTGGGCCGGGTTGTACAGCACCTGATTGGTGGCGCAGTCGGGGTTGCCCAGTTCGAGCAGGTCGTCCAGGTCGAAGTTGGACACGCCCCAGCGACGGATCTTGCCTTGCTCGCGCAGGCGTTCGAAGGCTTCGACGGTTTCCTCCAGCGGGTACTGGCCGCGCCAGTGCAGCAGGTACAGATCGATGCAGTCGGTACCCAGGCGCGTCAGGCTGCGCTCGCAGGCGGCGGGAATACCACGGCGGCTGGCATTGTGCGGGTAGACCTTGCTGACCAGGAACACCTGGTCGCGGCGCCCGGCGATGGCCTGGCCGACCACGTGCTCGGCGCCACCCTCGGCGTACATCTCCGCCGTATCGATCAGGGTCAGGCCCAGTTCGATGCCCTGTTGCAGGGCGGCTACCTCGGCGGCCTTGCGCCCCGAGTCCTCGCCCATGTACCAGGTGCCTTGGCCGATGGCCGGGACGCTGGCGTCTGCCAGATTCACGAAACGCATGTCACCTCCTGTGGATCAGTGTGGGAAAGCACGACGTCGAGCAGCGCTTGCGCTGCGGTGGAAAGCTTGTGATCGGCCAAGGCAATGACGCCGATGCGCCGCTCCACGCGAGGCTCGACCAAGGCCACGCAGCGGGCGCCGAGCTCCTGCATCTGGTTGATGCACAGCGCTGGCACGACACTCACGCCCAGGCCATTGGCGACCATGCGGCCGATGGTGGAAAGCTGATGGCTCTCGAAGGCGGCTGTCAGTTTGCCATGGCTGGCCGCGACATTCTGCTCCATCAGCAGGCGCACGGCCGAGGGCCGTTGCAGGGCGATGAAGTCCTGGGCCAGCAAGTCCCGCCAGGCCACCTGCGGCTGGCTTGCCAGCGGTGAGTCAGCGGGAACCACGGCCACGAAACGGTCCAAATAGAGCGGATGAAAGCGCAACCCGTCGAGGTTCTCCGGTTCGAAACCGATGCCCAGCTCGACGCGGCGATGGCGTACCAGCTCCAGCACCTGTTCATTGATCACGTCATGCACGGTGACGTTGACCTTGGGGTAGCGCTGGCGAAATACCTTCAGCGAGCGGGGTAGCAGGTTGCCGGCAAAGGCGGGCATGGCCGCCACCGAGACCCGCCCCAATTGCAGGGTGAAGCGCTGGCGCAGCATCTCCTCGGTGTCGTCCCAGTCGGCCAGCAGGCGCCGGGCCAGGGGCAGCAGCACTTCCCCTTCAGGGGTGAGACTGACACTACGGGTGGTGCGGGTGAGCAGCGCTCCGCCGAGATTGTCCTCCAGGGCCTTGATGGTCAGGCTCAACGCTGGCTGGGAAACATGCAGATGTTCGCCGGCCTGGGCGAAGCTCTGGTACTTGGCCACGGTGACGAAGGCGCGTAACTGCTTGACGTTCATGATGAACCCGATTTTGTTTTGGAAAATTTATCAATCGATGACGAAAACAAAATTAACAAATCAGTCGACAGCGGTGAAGATGCCTCCACGGTTCCAACAACTACAAAAGGCGACTGAGCATGGCCGGACTGGACAAGCGCGTAGCAACCTATGAAGAGGCCCTCGCAGGCCTGACCGACAACATGACGGTACTGGCCGGCGGCTTCGGCTTGTGCGGCATCCCCGAAAACCTCATCGCTGAAATCAAGCGCCGCGGCGTCAAGGGTCTGACCGTGGTCTCCAACAACTGCGGCGTCGATGGCTTCGGCCTGGGCGTGCTTTTGGAAGACCGCCAGATTCGCAAGATGATCGCGTCCTATGTGGGTGAAAACGCCGAGTTCGAGCGTCAATTGCTCAGCGGCGAGCTGGAGGTCGAACTGACCCCCCAAGGTACCTTGGCCGAGAAAATGCGCGCAGGTGGCGCCGGCATCCCGGCTTTCTACACCGCCACCGGCTACGGTACCCCTGTCGCTGAAGGCAAGGAAGTGCGCGACTTCAAGGGCCGCAAGTACATCCTCGAAGAATCCATCACCGGCGATTTCGCCATCGTCAAAGGCTGGAAGGCCGACCACTACGGCAACGTGGTGTATCGCAACACCGCGCAAAACTTCAACCCGCTGGCCGCCACCGCGGGCAAGATCACCGTGGTCGAAGTCGAGGAGATCGTCGAGCCGGGCGTGTTGCTGCCCAGCGAGATCCACACCCCGGGCATCTACGTCGACCGGGTCATCGTCGGCACCTTCGAAAAGCGCATCGAGAAGCGCACCGTCAAGGCCTAAAGCGCCGTCCACAGAACAACAAAGAGATCCTGACCATGGCACTGACCCGCGAACAGATGGCGCAACGCGTCGCCCGTGAACTGAAGGACGGTTACTACGTCAACCTGGGTATCGGCATCCCGACGCTGGTGGCCAACTATGTGCCCGCCGATATGGACGTGATGCTGCAATCGGAAAACGGCCTGCTCGGTATGGGCGAATTTCCCACCGAAGGCACCATCGACGCCGACATGATCAACGCCGGCAAGCAGACGGTCACCGCCCGCCGCGGTGCATCGATCTTCGACTCCGCGCAATCTTTCGCCATGATCCGTGGTGGCCATGTCGACCTCACCGTACTGGGGGCCTTCGAGGTGGATGTGGAGGGCAACATCGCCTCGTGGATGATCCCAGGCAAGTTGGTCAAGGGCATGGGCGGCGCCATGGACCTGGTAGCCGGTGCCGAGAACATCATCGTCACCATGACCCATGCCTCCAAGGATGGCGAATCCAAGCTGCTGCCGCGCTGCAGCCTGCCCCTGACCGGTGCCGGTTGCATCCGCAAGGTGCTCACCGACCTGGCCTACCTGGAAATCCAGGATGGCGCCTTCATCCTGCGCGAGACCGCGCCTGGGGTCAGCGTCGAGGAAATCATCGAAAAGACCGCCGGCAAGCTGATCGTCCCGAATGATGTGAAGGAAATGACTTTCTAGGGGCTGTAGGGACGAGTGCGCATACATTTCGCACAGAGCCTGACAAACATCCGCCCTGTGGGAGCGGGTTGACCCGCGAATGCGTCAGTCGAGGCGACACCGTCGCCTTGGCAGGCGTTGTCGCGGGTAAGCTCGTTCCCACAGGGCTTTGTGCTGCTTCAGTGTTTGAAAATCAAAAAACAAATAAAAGGAAAATCCCGTGGCCGCTGAAATCCAAGACAGTCGCTCCGCCCGTTTTGCCTTGCGCTGCTCCAACTGGGCCGAACGCTGGTTCCCTGATTCCTGGGTATTCGCCGCCCTTGCCGTGGTGCTGGTGTGCCTGGGCGCTCTGGTCATGGGCGCCAAGCCCACCGACACCGCCAAGGCATTCGGCGATGGCTTCTGGAGCCTGATCCCATTCACCATGCAGATGGCTTTCGTGGTCATCGGTGGTTACGTGGTGGCCAGCTCGCCACCTGCTGCGCGGCTGATCGACCGCCTGGCGCGTCTGCCGAAGAACGGCCGCTCGGCGGTCTGCTGGGTGGCGCTGATTTCGATGCTCGCCTCCTTGCTCAATTGGGGCCTGTCGCTGGTATTCGGCGGTTTGCTGGTACGTGCCCTGGCCCGTCGCCAGGACCTGAAGATGGACTACCGCGCCGCTGGCGCCGCTGCCTACCTGGGCCTGGGCGCGGTCTGGGCACTGGGGCTTTCGTCGTCGGCTGCGCAGTTGCAGGCCAACCCGGCCAGCCTGCCGCCGTCGATTCTCTCCATCACCGGGGTGATTCCGTTCACCGAGACCATCTTCCTCTGGCAGTCCGGCGTCATGCTGGCGGCCTTGGTGATCGTCTCGCTGGTGATTGCCTATGCCACCGCACCAGGGCCGAACAGTGCCCGCACCGCCGAGCAATGCGGGGTCGATCCAAGCTTCAGCGCAGCGCCCGTGGCCCAGCGCACCCGTCCGGGCGAATGGCTGGAATACAGCCCGGTGCTGACCTTGCTCCTGGTGGCGCTGGCCGGCGGCTGGCTGTACCACGAGTTCGCGACCAAACCTGCGATCACCGCCATCTCTGGCCTAAACACCTATAACTTCCTGTTCATCATGCTCGGCGCCTTGCTCCATTGGCGTCCGCGCAGTTTCCTCGACGCCGTGACCCGCGCCGTGCCGACCACCACCGGGGTGCTGATCCAGTTCCCGCTGTACGGCTCAATCGCCGCGATCCTCACCCAGGTCAAGGGCGTGGATGAACAGACCCTGGCCCACCACATCTCTACGTTCTTCGTGCAGATCGCCTCCCACGACACCTATGCCGTGCTCATGGGCGTGTATTCGGCGGTGCTGGGCTTCTTCATCCCTTCCGGGGGTGGCAAATGGATCATCGAGGCGCCCTATGTGATGCTGGTGGCCAATGACCTGCAGTACCACCTGGGCTGGGCGGTGCAGATCTACAACGCCGCCGAGGCCTTGCCCAACCTGATCAACCCGTTCTATATGCTGCCTCTGCTGGGCGTGCTGGGGCTCAAGGCGCGGGATCTGATCGGCTTCTCGTTCGTGCAGTTGCTGGTGCACGTGCCGTTGGTGCTGGTGTTGCTGTGGGCCCTGGGCACGACCTTGCAATACGTGCCACCGGTCATGCCGTAAGGTGTGCAAATGGCCAGAAGAGGGCGGTGAAGACCGTCCTTTTTCTGCCTGTCGATTGCGCCTTGTCGGTGCTCTTTGGAATGTTTACCTGCTGATAGGGTGGCTTGGGTATCGCGCATGGTGTCGGTTCATTTCCAGCCGACGAGCAATGACCCATGCCCATTCACAAACTTGTCCCTAATCAACCCAACGACGCGAATAGCCCGCTCGTTGGTCAGGTACTGCCGCGTCCTGAACCCGTCGAGCCGCCACCGGAGCCTGACACCACCACCCCGGATTTCACAGCAGAGCTGACCCGTGCCCTGGGCCTTAAGCAGATCAAGGCCACCGATCGCATGGTGCTGCGTGATCAATATGGGCGTGTCCTGTGCATTCATGCAAAGTCCGATGACTGGGGTTGGGTGTATCTTGGTGAGCCGGAACGCTACAGCGCTGAATTAGCGCCGTTGGTGGTTCATCTGGATCCCGCCAGTCAAAGCCTGTCGATGTCTGCGGAAAAGAAGATGGTGGGTTGGTCGTTCTTTGCTGATGGCAAATCGACCGACAGGGATTATGTCTTCGCGGGCTTCAAGGTTTGGCGGGACTATCCACGTCTGCGTTTCAGGATCAAGCGAAGTGGGACCACAATCGTCAACCATCGACAGACATCTGCGTTCACGCTGAGCTGTGAAATCGGCAGCACGCGTATGGTCCTGCATGCGCCTACTGGCAAGTGGGGGTGGGTCAAGCTACTGCCTGAAAGCGACGTCGCCGACGGCGACGAGATCCGGTTCTCGTTGCACAAACTGTCCATTCCGTTTGGCAGGGTAAGAGATTTGATCAAAGCGACCTGGCCCAATACGACACTGACCTATCAGACGTCCGTGGATGCGTACTACGAAGCTATTTCCGCGCAACAAGCGCACGGCATCTGGGTTGAGTCAGGCCTCAAGTCCTTTAAATACAGGCCAGAGGTGTTCGATTGCGATGATTTCGCCTTGGCCTACAAAACCAAGGCCGCCAGAACTGCCTACTTGGAAAACAATCTGTATCCCTACTCGGTGGGCATCGTGTTCGGGCAGAATGCAAAAGGTGCTCATGCGGCGAATCTGTTCATCGACCAATGGCTGCGTCTGCAATTGCTCGAGCCGCAAACCGGAGCTGTACAACGTGCATCAGAGTGGGCCTATACGCCCTATCACATCATGTTTTGACGTTCTTTAAGGCGCGATGAGGGCGCAGCGATGATCGAGGTGTCGCGGTTCTGGCGGGATCCGGCTTTGCCCTTCGTCGAGGCTCGGCGGGTGGGGGATGGGCGTCAGGTGTGCTATGCGTCCCATTCCCACGAGAGCTTTTCGATTGGCGTGATCACCGGTGGGCGCAGCACCTATGTGACTGGCACCACGCAGAGGGAGGTCAGCGCGGGTAGCACCGTGCTGATGAATCCTGGCGTGGTGCATACCTGTAACCCTATCAAAGGCGAGCCTTGGTCCTACCTGATGCTGTTCGTCGACCTGCCGTGGTTGCAGGCCCAGGGGTTCGAGCTGCCTGTGGCGACGTACAGCACTTCACCGGTGCTCTACGGCCGGCTGCTCGAGGTCTTTGCCACATTGTTCGATGACCAGCGCGCTGACCGTCAAGCCTGCCTGGCCGCGTTTTTCCGGACGTTGCCGGGCGACCTCGACGACGCGCCCGCCCAGCCGATACAGGCCAACCCGCGGTTGGAGGCTGCCGCTGCGTTCATTCGTGCCCATCGGCTTGACCCGTTGACGATCGAAGACATCTGCGCTGCCGTCGGCCTGTCACGGGCCTACCTGATCCGCGCTTTTGGCCAACGTTTCGGCCTGACGCCCCATGGCTACCTGCTGGACCAGCGCGTGCAGCACGCCCGGGCCCAGTTGCGTCAGGGCCGGGCGATTGCCGAGGTGGCGGCGGAGGCGGGCTTTGCCGATCAGGCGCATCTGCAACGGGCATTCAAGCAGCACTTGGCGGCGACCCCCGGGCATTACCGGTCGGGTCGGTAGGGTCAGCCCAAGGCCAGGTACAGCGCGCTGGCCAGCAACAGCGCTGCCAAAGCACGGTTGAACACGCGCATATGCCGCGGGTTGCCCAGATACTGGCGAATTACACTGCCGGCCCAGGCCCAACTGGCAATCGAGACAAAGCAGATCGGCCCATAGATCCAAGTAAACAGCCATAACAAATGCTGCTCGCCCCCTGTGTAGGCGCCGATGCCTGCCACAGCGGCCAGCCAGGCCTTGGGGTTGAGCCACTGCATGGCCGCGCCATGCCAGGCTGAAGGCGCGCCGTCCTGATGCTCGGTATTCAACTGGCCATTGTCACTGGCCAGTTTCCAGGCCATGTACAGCAAGAACACGACCCCGCCGCCATGCAGCAAGCGGCCCAGCAATGGCCAGCGCATCAATAGTTCGTGTAGACCCAGGCCAACCAGTACCAGCAACAGGCAAAAGCCCAGGGTCGCCCCGGCGGCATGGCCAAGGCTTGCGCGCAGACCGTGGCGAACGCCACTGCCGAGGGCGACGATGTTGACCGGACCGGGTGAAATGGATGCCGCCAAGGCGAAAGCAGCCATGGACAGGGACAGGCTCATGAGAAACATTCCTTGAGTGTGGAGAAGCACCATCCTGGCCGAAGGGGTGGGCAGGGTATTGAAGAAAAGTCCCCTGGGCTCTGGTACAGCTTTTGTAATAGTTTCGCTATGTCAGAAAAAGCCGCATTGACTGTAGGATCAGCATCCCAATTAGCCATCAAGGTCACCATGAGCACCTTCTCGGAGCCCCCCAGTCTCTGGCCGTCTCGGCCTTCCTTCCCTCGTCCCCGTGACGCTTCCCGCATGAGTACTTCGCAATGGAATGGCTAGCCGATCCTACGGCCTGGCTGGGCCTTGCCACGCTTATCGTGCTCGAGTTGGTGCTGGGCATCGACAACCTGGTCTTCATCGCCATCCTGGCCGACAAGCTGCCACCACATCAGCGCGACCGTGCACGGGTCATTGGCCTGAGCCTGGCGTTGATCATGCGCTTGGGCCTGCTGGCCAGTATTTCCTGGATGGTTACCTTGACCGCGCCGCTGTTCGAGGTGCTTGGCAAGAGTTTCTCAGGGCGCGACCTGATCATGCTGTTCGGTGGCGTGTTCCTGCTGTTCAAGGCCACCATGGAACTGCACGAGCGCTTGGAGGGGCATGTGGCCCAGGCCAGCGGTGCGACCCGACATGCTGCGTTCTGGCCCATCGTGGCGCAGATCGTGGTGCTGGATGCGGTGTTCTCCCTAGACGCGGTGATTACCGCGGTGGGGATGGTCGAGCACTTGTCGGTGATGATGATCGCGGTGATCTTCTCCATCGGCATCATGATCGTCGCCAGCAAGCCGCTGACCCGCTTCGTCAATGCCCACCCCACAGTGATCATGCTGTGCCTGGGCTTCCTGATGATGATCGGCTTCAGCCTGACTGCCGAGGGCCTGGGCTTCCACATCCCGAAAGGCTACCTGTACGCGGCCATTGGCTTCTCCTTGCTGATCGAGCTGTTCAACCAGCTGGCGCGTGCGCGCCGCAAGCGCAGCTTGCAACAGCATCGACCGCTGCGCGAGCGCACAGCCCATGCCGTATTGCGGCTGATGGGCGGGCGCCGGGTGGAGGCTGACGAAGTGGGTGACGAGATCGCCGATTTGGTTGAGGGCACTGGCGAGCAGGTGGTCTTCGACCGTCGCGAACGGGTGATGATCAGTGGCGTGCTGAACCTGGCCGAGCGGCCGATCCGCACGGTAATGACGGTTCGCGCGAAGGTCGATGCGATCGATCTGGGTCAACCCGCCGATGCCATCGCCCAGGCCTTGGCCCATTCGCCATATTCACGCCTGCCGCTGATTCGCGATGGGCGAATCGAGGAGCCGTTGGGCTTCGTGCACAAGAAGGAGCTGCTCAAGGAGTTGTTGTCGGGTGGGCAACCTGACCTGGAGCGTCTGGCGCGCGCGCCGCTGAACCTGCTGGAAAGCTTCAGCATTCTCAATGCCTTGGAGCAAATGCGCGCCCAATCGACGCATATTGCCTTCGTGGTCAATGAATTCGGCGATTTCACGGGCCTGCTGACTATGACCGACATCCTCGAATCGATCGCTGGTGAGCTGCCTGACGCCAGTGAAGTGGCCGGTCCGGGGGTTGTCGAAGAAGCGGGGGCGTTTGTCGTCAGTGGCGCACTGAACCTGAGCCATGTGCAGGCGCGGACTGGTTTCAGCGCCCGCGCCACCGAGGACTACCAGACCCTTGCGGGCCTGGTGATGAGCTTGCTGGATCGCCTGCCCGTGGTCGGGGATCGCCTGGCCTTCAATGGCTGGACGCTGACGGTGATGGCGGTGGAGGAGCGCAGGGTGCGCCAGGTTCGCCTTACACCGAGCGACGACGCTGGCGGAGCAGGTGCTTGAAACCTTCAAGCACCAGCACCAGCACCGCGGCCCAGATCGGCAGGTAGGTCAGCCACTGGTCAGGGCCGATGGTCTCGCCCAGCAGCAAGGCGACGCCCACCAACAGCACCGGCTCCACGTAGCTGAGCAGCCCGAACAGACTGAACGGCAACAAGCGGCTGGCCAGCACGTAGGCGATCAGGGCTGAGGCGCTGATTGCACCGAGCAATGGGATCAGACCGTAGAGGCCCGGGTGCTCGGCCAGGTCGGCAGGGGTCAGCGGGCGCTGTATGACGAAGTACAGCGCCCAAGGCAGCAACAGGCACATGTCGCACCATAGACCGCCCAGGTTATCGGTGCGGCAGCGCCGACGCAGGACGAAGTAGATCGGGTAACCGATGGTCACCACCAAGGTTTCCCAGGCGAAGCTGCCGTTCTGGTACAGCTCATGCCCCACGCCCAGGACAGCGCAGGCCACCGCAACTTTCTGCAGGCGCGACAAGCGCTCGCCATATACCAGTCGTCCGGTGAGGACCATGGCCAGCGGCAGCAGGAAATAGCCCATGGAAACCTCCAGGCTGCGCCCATGCAGAGGTGCCCAGAGGAACAGCCATAGCTGCACGCCCATAAGCCAGGAAGTGCCGATCATCCCCAGCAACAATGTCGGTGTCTGTTTGACCCGTGCCAGCAAGCCACCGACCAGCTTCCAGTCTTTGGTGGCCAGCATGAACAAGGTGAGACAGGGGAGCGTGAGCAGCGTGCGCCACCCGAAAATTTCCTCGCCATCCAGCGGAGCCATCAGGGAGGTATAGAAATACATCACAGCGAACAGACAGGACGCCATGACGGACGAAACAATGCCTTTTGACACGAATGCCTCTGTTAATGGGAGATGAGCGGGTGGATCAGTTGGGCATGATCTCAGGGCGTATGCTGTGCGGCAACCGCGAACTGCCCGGGCGAGCGGCCAGAGCTTGGAGGAAGTCGTCTACAGGCATCGGGCGTCCGAACAGATAGCCTTGTTGGAAATCCACATGGTGCTGTGCCAGGTAATCGCGTTGGACTTCGGTCTCGACCCCTTCGGCCACGATGCCCAGGCCCAACTTGCCCGACAGTTCGATGATGGTATCGAGAATGTGCTGGGACAGCGCGTCGCCGCCGATCATGGCCACGAAGCTCTGGTCGATCTTCAAGTAGTCGACCTTGAACTGGCGCAGGTAATTGAGGCTTGACTGGCCCGTGCCGAAGTCGTCAAGAGCGATCATCACACCCATTTCGTGAAGTTTCTCGAAGAGCTCCAAGGTAATGGGCGTGGCCTCGATCAGCTTGCGCTCGGTCAGTTCCAGGGTCAGCACCACGCGCCCTGGAGGGAAGTGCTGGAGGAAGGTGCGGCAGTCATCCAGCAACTCCAGGTCGCGGCAGTGGTCGGCGGTAATGTTGATGCCGATGTGAAAACCATCCTCCAGCAGCGCGGCATACGGCGCCAGGGCCTGGGCGGTATGCAGCATCAAGGCGCGGGTCATGGGGACGATCTGGCCGCTGTGCTCGGCATAGGGAATGAAGAGGTCTGGGCGGACCAACCCTTCGCGGGGGTGATTCCAGCGCATCAGGACTTCGACCCCTGCCCAGCGGTAGTCGTCCTTACGCACCACAGGTTGGAAGTACGGTAGGAACTCATTGGCCTCCAGAGCCCGGTTGAGTTCGGCGCGAGGGGACGAGGCACGTCGAATCTGCCAGTGGCAGACGACGCCAGCCAGAACTCCGAGCAATAGCAGCAGGCTGAGCAGGGCCGCGTAGTGTTCTGAGACGAACTGGACTTTCTTGCCTGCCCCATAGCCACCGTGAACACTGAATGGGTAGCGGATCGATGCCTGGACCGAAGGCGCAATGGCGGCCATCGGCGCTGCGCCTTTGTGCACCACGCCATCCTTGCCCATCCAGTGGTTGCCGACTTGAAGTTGAAGCACCTCTCCGGAACTGACCCACTGCAATGCGCTGGTCAGGTGGTCGCCGTCGACGGTGGTGATTGCACCACTGCCGGCGTTGCTTACGCGATAGGCCAGCAAGGGATGGCCAGGGGTGACCGAGTTGCCGTCCATCAGCCAGAGGCGGCCGTCGGTGTAGTCACGCGCATCTACCGGCTCGTCGAAGTTGCCGAACAGCGAGGAGCAATAGAGGGTGTTTTCGTGGAAGAGGTTGGTGGAGCGTACGAAGGCATTGCGGGTGACCTGGCTGCGCAGGGCCAGGTCGATCTCGTCGCAGGGGCGGCCGACCAGTGGCAACAGCTCTTGGGCGGCCCGGGAAATGTTGTCGAGGATGTGTTCGACTTGCTCCACCACTTGTCGGGTGGTGGCCTGACTGGTGGTTTGCAGTTCGCGTTGGGCCTGCCAGTGCATGACAGCCAAGCCACACAGCAGCGGCAGGGCGCCGATGGCCCAGGGAAGGAGGGCTCGCCAGCCCCGACGGGCGGAGCGTTTAACCTTGAAGGGCAT
Organism: Pseudomonas sp. NY15354; assembly: GCF_048068075.1. Lineage (NCBI taxonomy): Bacteria > Pseudomonadati > Pseudomonadota > Gammaproteobacteria > Pseudomonadales > Pseudomonadaceae > Pseudomonas > Pseudomonas sp. NY15354. The sequence goes on along the minus strand of NZ_JBLUPV010000009.1, from coordinate 178,818 downwards.
GCTGATCTAATCTGATGAAGACAATGGCCAGAGGATAGCCGTTTGTCGGTCAAAGCGGTGAACTAAAGCGCGACAAATGATTTTACGCACTGTAGAATCCGTTTACGAATACAAGAATAAGGTTCTCCGCATTCTGGAGGATCAAGCCCGCCGAGAATGGGTCCATATGACATATCAAGGGTTCAAACTCATCATTGGTGACTTCCTTGCCCGCAGCGTGCGCGGCATACCGTGCTCGCCACCACGCCTGTCCGACATCCAAAGCACCTGATTTCACTGTTTTTCGCTTATAGATGAGGACACCAACATGGCTGATATCTTCGACAACCCAATGGGTCTGATGGGCTTTGAGTTCATCGAATTCGCATCGCCCACCCCCGGCGTGCTGGAACCGGTCTTCCAGATGCTCGGTTTCACCAAGGTGGCTACCCACCGTTCCAAAGATGTGCACCTGTATCGCCAGGGCGGCATCAACCTGATCCTGAACAACGAACCCAAGAGCATCGCCTCGTACTTTGCCGCCGAGCATGGTCCGTCGGTCTGTGGCATGGCGTTTCGTGTTCGCAATGCTCACGAAGCCTATGCCCGCGCCCTGGAGCTGGGCGCCCAACCGGTCGAGATCGAGACCGGTCCGATGGAGCTGCGCCTGCCAGCGATCAAAGGCATTGGCGGTGCGCCGCTGTACCTGATCGACCGCTTCGAAGAAGGTAGCTCGATCTATGACATCGACTTCAAGTTCATCGAAGGCGTGGACCGTAACCCGAAAGGCGCAGGCCTCAAGGTCATCGACCATTTGACCCACAATGTCTATCGCGGCCGGATGTCCTACTGGGCAGGTTTTTACGAGAAGCTGTTCAACTTCCGCGAAATTCGTTACTTCGACATCAAAGGCGAATACACCGGCCTGACGTCGCGTGCCATGACGGCGCCCGATGGCATGATCCGTATCCCGCTGAACGAAGAGTCGTCCAAGGGCTCGGGGCAGATCGAAGAGTTCCTGATGCAGTACAACGGTGAAGGCATCCAACACGTGGCCTTCTTCACCGATGACCTGATCAAGACCTGGGATGCCCTGAAGGGTTATGGCATGCGTTTCATGACCGCACCGCCACAGACCTACTACGAAATGCTCGAAGAGCGCCTGCCAGGTCATGGCGAGCCGGTTGACGAGCTCCAGGCCCGCGGCATTCTGCTCGACGGGTCCTCCGAGTCGGGTGACAAGCGTCTGCTGCTGCAGATCTTCTCCGAGACGCTGATGGGTCCGGTCTTCTTCGAGTTCATCCAGCGCAAGGGTGATGACGGCTTCGGTGAGGGCAACTTCAAGGCGCTGTTCGAATCCATCGAGCGTGACCAGGTTCGCCGCGGCGTCCTGAACGTCGAGTAAGTCCCAAGGCACGCTGGGTCATCCCCTGGATGACGCAGCGTGCCTGCCATTGGCACGGTTCCTGAAAATCCCCCAATACATCATTGCCCCGGTCAGCAGCCCTATCAGGGCGAGCGACGGAAGTATCCTCATCATCGATTGGCGAATTTCCTGGCTGGTATGACCCTGTCGGTAACCACCCTTGACCGTGTACCCGTGCTTACTCGACATCGCACTGCGGAAGAACTCCGTTTGCGAAGGGCGTTGCGCTTCGCGGCTGTCGCCTGCGCTCCACAGATACGTTTCCCCAAACTCCAGCAACAGCACCAGGCCATCCTGGAATCCGCGTAGTTCGTTACGCAGCTCCAGGCCGTAGGCGGTGGCGATTACCCCTGGGTTGGCATAGGTCAGACGCAGTTCGACGACGACGTCATTGGGCGTCACCGGCGAGTTGAAGTTCAGTTGCACATGGTCGCTGGGATTGTTGAAGGATGGGCTATAGGACGAGCTGGTATCGATCGTGCTGCAGTAGGCCTGACCATCCTGGGTCAGGACCAGCGAGCGAATGCGCGGGTCGCCCGCGACCAGTCGTTCGAGCGTCCCCATGACCTTCACACAGGGTTGGCCGGCCAGCGGCAGGGCAGTGGAGGCGGCCGTTTGCAGATGGTCCAACACCCTGTCGACGGTGAAGATGGCTTCCTGAACGGACACCAGGGCGTTTTCTTCGAGCTTTCTTTCCAGCTGGTACACCATCACCAGCAGGCCTGAGACCACGGGGACCATGCCGATCGTCAGGACCAGCAGTATCTCGAGCAGGCTGCGACCTGCGTGAGTGAACCTCGACATCGAACTGCAATCCTCCGACCAGACTGCCCCGAATGGACAGACGCCGGAGAGATTAACGAGGCAGGCGTCCGATGGACTGTAGCTGCGATCCGTTTGCGCAGCGGTACATGGCAAAAGACGTTGTCGGAGTCATGCCGGCTTCTTCAGCCGCTCCAGCACCTGTTGCGCTACCCGTTGGCTCGAGGCCGGGTTCTGCCCAGTGATCAGCCGGTCGTCGCTGACGACATAGGCGGCCCACGGATCTTCATGTTTGCTGTATTTGCCGCCACGGGCGACCAGTTCGTTTTCCGTCAGGTACGGGACAACCTTGTCCAGCTCGGCCAGTTTCTCCTCGGTGTTGGAGAACCCGGTGACCTGACGCCCCCTGACCAGCAAGCTGTTGTCGCTGAGCTTGATGTTGAGCAGGCCGACCACGCCATGACACACCGCAGCCACCACGCCACCGGCCTCGTAGATACGTCGGGCCAATTCCTGCAGTGGCGCGTTCTCGGGAAGGTCCCAGACCACGCCATGGCCACCGGCGTAATAGATCGCACAGTAGTTGTCGGCCTTGATCTGGCCGGGCGTCAGGGTGTTGCCAAGACGGTTCATGAAGGCTTTGTCGTCGTACCACTGCCAATCGAGCTCGGGGGCCATTTGCAGGCTGTGAGGATCGATCGGTACATAACCCCCCATGGGGCTGACATAGTCGACGGCATAACCGGCCTTCTGGACCTCATCGACAAAATGCACCGCCTCGCCCAGCCACAGACCGGTGGCGCGCCGCAGCGTTGGATACTTCGCCGTATTGGTCAGTACAACCAGGATTTTCTTGCTCATGACCACACTCCCAGCGCCAGGAAAGGGCCCGGATCTGCCCGGGGCAGTGCAAACCTAATGAGCATAGACGCCCATGGCGGGAAAGCCACGGCCCGGTGCCTGTGCTAGCCTGCTCGGCAGACCGTCGAGCATGGCGGCATGACAGGAGGGGGTATGGACACATTCATGCAGGCGGCCATCGATGAGGCGCGCCAGGGGCTTGCCGAAGGGGGGATTCCCATTGGCTCGGTGCTGGTTCACGAGGGGCGGATTATCGGGCGTGGACATAACCGCCGGGTGCAGTGCGGCAGTGCCATCCTGCATGGCGAGATGGATGCCCTCGAACGGGCCGGTCGCCAGAGCGCACAGGTTTACCGCGAGGCTACCCTGTACACCACGCTGTCGCCTTGCCCGATGTGCAGCGGCGCCATCCTGCTCTATGGCATCGGCCATGTCGTGGTGGGAGAAAACCGCACGTTCATGGGTGAGGAGCAATTGCTGCAAAGTCGAGGCGTGCGGGTAGAGGTGCTGCAGGATGCGGCGTGCGAACAGATGATGCGCACCTTCATCGACAGCCACCCAGCGCTTTGGGATGAAGATATCGGCCGTTGATCAGGCCTCGCCGAGCATCTGCGCGACCCGTGCCTGCAATTGGCTCAGCTCGAAGGGTTTGCAGATCAATTGCATGCCGGGGTCCAGGAAGTCGTCGCGGGCCATGGCGGTCTCGGCATAGCCTGTGATGAACAGCACCTGCAGATCGGGCCGACGTTTACGGGCGATCTGTGCAAGTTGACGGCCGTTCATTCCCGGCAGCCCTACATCGCTGACCAACAACGCGAAAGGCCTGGGCGAGTTCAGCCATTGCAGGGCCTCATCGGCATTGCAGACCGCCTGACAGGGGAAACCTACTTCGCGCAGCGCCTGGGAAACCAGGTTTCGTACATGAGGATCGTCCTCGACGATCAACACATCGCGACTACCGCTGACGGTCTTCACGGGCTGAGGGTCCGTTTTCGGTTTTGGTTGGCCCCGGTAGCGTGGCAGGTACAGGTCGACCTGGGTGCCTTGGCCAATCTGGCTGTGCAGCGCCACGTGGCCGTGAGACTGCTTGCTGAAACCGTAGACCATTGACAAGCCCAGACCAATGCCCTGACCGATCGGCTTGGTGCTGAAGAACGGTTCGAAGGCATGCTCCAGGGTACTTTGTGACATGCCGTGGCCGTTGTCACGGATGCTCAGGCGCAGGTAGTCGCCACGGGGCGGCCCGCCACCGATGAAACAGGCGTCGTCGATGCGCTGGTTGCTGGCCTCGATGTTCAACTGGCCGCCGCTTGGCATGGCTTCGCAGGCATTGAGCACCAGGTTGTCGAGCACTTCGCGTAATTGCTTGTCGTCCGCCTCCACCAGCCAGAGGTTGGCTGGCAGGTTGACCCGTAAGGTCACCGATACGCTCAGATTGGCTTGCAGTGCCTGCGGCTGGAGCAGGCTGCGCAGATCGACGATCCTTCGCTGCAAGGACTGCCGGGAAGAGAACGCCAGAAGCTGGTGGGTCAGGCGGGCGGCGCGGGCCACGGCTTCGCGCCCCATGCGCAGCACGGCCTCCAACTGCTCGGTGCGTCCCTGGCGCAAGCGCTTGTCGATCAGCTCGAAGCTGCCGCCGATGCTGGTGAGCAGGTTGTTGAAGTCATGGGCGATGCCGCCGGCCAGCTGGCCAACGGCGTCCATCTTTCGGGTCTGGCGCCAGACCCGATCCTCGGCCTGATGCTGTTGCCGTTGGTCTTCGAGGCGCTGTTGCAGCTCGCACAGGCGATCCCGCGCAAGGTACTGGCGTCGCCGAGTATGCAGGGCGACCTGGCTCATTCGGATCAGTTGCGCGTCATCGATGGGTGACTGCAGTTGCAACAAATTGCCCAGTCGCGAGGGAGGGCCGGTGCCTGGAAGGAGCGTGTCGAGCAGCAGCAGAACGGGAAGGTCCGACCACTCCGGCTGTTGATCGATGAACAACTGCACGGGCGACTGTGGGTCAGCCGGGAGGGTACTGTTGGTGGCAATCAAAAGGCCCACACCTTCGGCCAGCCATTCGCCCAGGCGCGTGACATTGTCGGTGCATAGGCACACGAAACCCGCGCCTGTCAGCAGGCGAGACATCTGCGCACCGATCTGCGCGGGCCCCAGGATCAGGGCGCGTTCGTCCACGAGCACCGCAGCGGCCAAGGTGATTCTCCTGTGGCTGTGATCCACCGATACCCACTGGACCACGAACAGGCGGTAGGGGTTCAACCTCAACAGAGGTACGCTCTACAAGCCCTGCTGGAGCAGCGGATCGTCAGGGTTCTGCCGCTCGAGCTCGGCCAGTAGAACCTGCACGTTCTGCAGTTGTCCGGTCTCCTTCCAATACTGGATCAACAGCACGCGCGCGCGCCGGTTCGCCGGTTCGCGGCTGAGCACGGTCTCCAGCTGTTTCTGTGCGGCTTCGACCTGCTCCAGATCGTGCAGCGTGACTGCCAGGATATAGCGGTAATCGACGTTGTCCGGTTCCAGCTCGACGGCGCGGGAAAAGGCCAGCAGGGCGTACTCCTCCTGATCGTGGCGGGTCAGCCAAAGGCCCAGCTGATGCTGCAGGAAGGCCGAATCCGGGCGCAGCGCCAACGCTTTGGCCAGCACCTGACGTGAGGCATCGTGCTGGCCTTGGCGCTCGAGCAGGCGAACCTGCTTGGCCAATGCGTCGAGCCCGTCGGGCGCGATCTTGAGGCTGCGTTGCAAGGCGACACTGGCCTGGTCGTAGGCATCTTCATGCAGGTACAGACGCGCCAGGTGTACCTGTGCCGCGGCATCATCGGGTTGGGCCTCCAGTGCCTGCTGGTACTGCTCCAGGGTGTCCTGCAAGGGGCCGAAGTACAAACCAATGGCATCCGGGTCAAGGCCCAGCAGGGCGTCCACCGCGGCAAAGCGCACGCTTTGTTCCTCGTCCTCCAGCAGCGGGCCCAGGACCAGACTACGCTGAGCGGCAGGCAACAGCCGGCGGATGCTGGTGATAGCGGCGCGGCGAACCATCGGGTCATCGTGCTCCAGGTCCTGGCGAGCGAGTTTCAGCGCCTGGGGCGAGGGGTAGTTGGGCAGTTCAGCATGAAGTGCAGCCCGACGGATTGGCGTCAGGTCGTTGCGTTGCAGTTGCTGATAGAGCACCCGCGCCGCACCGGGCTCGCCGTCATGGGCCTGGCGCAAGGCTTTGGCATAGCTTTGGGCGGGTACGGCCGGCGCAGTGGTTTGCGGGTCACGCCTCAGGTAGCCGACGACGCCCGATACCAGGACCAGCAAGAGCAGGGCGATCAGGTAACGGCGGCGGTTGGGCATCGGGTGGTCCGTGGCGGCGGGAATGGCAGAGCTTGGGACAGCCGGGCACTAATTGCAACGCCCGCGCGGCAGCTGGTCAGGCCTGGTCGGGTGGAAAGGTCTGTTAAGATTCGCCCTTTTCCCAATCGTGGCCAAGGAGCCGTTTCATGATCATCACCACCACCAGCCAGCTCGAAGGCCGTCCTGTCGCCGAATACCTGGGTGTGATCAGCGCCGAATCGGTGCAAGGCATCAACTTCGTGCGCGATTTCTTTGCTCGCTTTCGTGATTTTTTCGGTGGCCGCTCACAGACCCTGGAAAGCGCCCTGCGCGAGGCGCGTGAGCAGGCCACCGAGGAACTCAAGGCGCGGGCACGTCAATTGCAGGCCGATGCAGTGCTAGGCGTGGACTTCGAGATCAGCATGCCATCGGTTCAGGGCGGCATGGTCGTGGTGTTCGCAACTGGCACGGCAGTCCGCCTGAAGTAGGGCACTTTGCCACTGGTCGGCTGGTGCGGGTTTGTCCGGAAGGTCTGTAAATGACCGGCTAGTCTCCATTTCAACGGGCTGTCGCTTCTGGGCAAGCAGAGTGCTTGCTGGCGTAGCCATCATTGGAGGGAGCAGGGCATGAGCGAATCCTTTTTCGAAGACATGAACGATGCGTTCCCGATCAACAGCCAGGTTTGGTGCGGCCAGGCGTTCTTGCGCCTGGGGTTCGCCAACATGACCCTGGATGAATCGGAGCAACTTAAGCCTGCACATCTGCAGCGCGTCAAGAAGGGCCGTTTCACGCCCCGGTTCCGGACCCGGAAGTAACCCCGCCCAAGGTTCTCGCCTGGCCAGCAATGCACGAGTCAGGCGAGGGCCGTATCGTTCCTGCGCGTACGCTTGGCTGACCGATCGGAGAACTGCATCACGATCGTTGGCAGCTTTTTATCCTGTTTCTTGATCCTGCTCATGGCATCGGTGGGTGGCACTCGCCGGGCGGTCATGGCTGTGCTTTTCTTGCGCCGATTTTCAGCACAAGGAGGTGAATGCATGCGTGTCAGGGAACAGACTTACTGGGAATGGGCCGATGCCCACCTGCACAGCCGCTGCCATGAGGAAGTCCTGAGCGACGGCACGGTGCTCGATATCCAGGTGCGCTTGTCGCGGCTGGGTGCCACGCAATTGTTTCTTGGGCTGTATGCCGGAAGCGGCAGAGCCTTGCTGGAGGAGTACTATCCCGCGCGCCCCGGTGAGACCATGACCCGCGCCCTGGTCTGGGGCGTGGAGCGCGCTCGGGCCTTGGCCACCGGTGCCTTGCCGTTGCCCGCGGTCAGCGCTCGGCGACTTCAGGCCTGAGCGCGGCGGTTGCGGCTGGCCTGGACGATACGCTCGGCCGGTACCCGCAACTGGCACAGCAGGTACTCGGCAAAATCCGCGGCCCAAGGTTGCAGGGCAATGGCTTGAGCCATGCAGCTCAGCCAGAGGTTGGCGTGCGCTTCATCGATCGGCCATTGCGCGTGGAATGAGGGAATGGCGATCGAGCCATAGCGCTCGCTGTACAGGCGTGGTCCACCGAGCCAGCCGCTGAGAAAGCACGCCAGCTTGTCCCGCGAGCCTTCCAGGTCGTCAGGATGCATGCGGCGCACGCTGGACGCTTCAGGACACTGGTCCATCAGCCGATAGAAGTCATCCACCAGACGGCGCAGGCCGTCGATGCCGCCAGCGGCTTGGTAGGACGCGTCGCCGGTGCCGTAGGCTGGGGTGTTCATCGCAGGCTCCAAGGAAACAGGAGCGCACAGTGTAACAGGCATGAAAAAGCCCGGCCTTGCGGGCCGGGCTCAATAAGGGTGGTACGACTCAGTTCAACGGGTCTATCACCTTGACTGCCTCCCGCTCACGGGCGGTAGGCCATTCTTGTTGCAGGGTCTGCAGGACGCGACCGACGAATTCGGTGTCGGCGGCGGCCTTCTTGCCGACGTAGCCTTGGCCACGGCGGTAGACCTTGAAACGGGCGCGCATGCTGGGCATGTGCGATTCAAATTCATCTTCGACCGTGTTGGGTGGCAGACGGTCGAGGCGTACCTCGCCAGTCTGGCTGACCCACAGCAGGTGGTCATCGAGGCTGTCCTTGCGCGCGGCGAACAGCTGGGCCAATTGGTCGATCGTTGGATTGTTGTTCAAGTTCATCATAAAGCCCCCATTACCCATCAGTTAGTGATTTTTCACTCGGCGCCACGACATGTAGCGCACTAACACGGCTGCTACAGCAGCATTGCAACAGGGGCCTTCTCACGCTGCCTTTTGGACAGTTTCCCTCTCCACGGACGGCCTGCGTTACCGCGCAGACCGTCTGGAACACCCTTGCCACCGCTCCCGATCAGGGAGACGGCTTCATCATGCCCAAGGCGGATGAACGGCGTCAACAGGTTTGTAGTGAATATTTTTTGGCACTACATGTTGTCCGACAATCCATCACCCGCGAGCGATCATGCATGCCCTGGGGGCTGTCGAATCGCACCCCGACATCAATGATTCAAGGCCGACAGGATCTGGTAGGCCGCACGCACGCGGGCTTCATTGGGGTAGTTGCGGTTGGCGAGCAGGACAATGCCCAGCCCTTTGCTCGGGATGAAGGCGTAGTAGGCACCGAAGCCCGCGGTGGCACCGGTCTTGTTGTACCAGGCTGCTGGTTCGGGTGGCAGGGCAGGTTCCAGGCGCAGGGTGGCTTGGGGTTTCAGGGCCACCTCAGAACTGTTGCCCTTGAGCAGGGTGTCCAGGACGACCGGGTACGGGTAACGCTCCCAGCCTAGGCCCTGGGTCATCTGTCCTACCTTGAAGTAGCCTGCCTGGGTGAGGGCGATCGCCTTTTGTAGTGATGGTGCCAGCGCGTCGGCATTCAACTGCAGGCGCACATAACGCGCGGCATCGCCCACTGTGGTCTTGATCCCATAGGCCTCGTCCGCCAGTGGCCCTGGGTTGACCCGCACCGGCTGGTTGCTGGCGTTGTAGCCCTGGGCGTAACGCTGTTGTGCAGTGTCTGGCACGGCAAGGTATGTATTGGTCAGGCCCAGTTCAGGCAGGAGCTGTTCAGTCATGATCTGGGCGAATGGCTTTTTCTGCGCACGCGCCGCCAGATCACCGAACAGGCCCAGGCTGGGGTTGGAATAGCAGCGTTGGGTGGCGCGTGCAGCACGGGGTTTCCAGTGTTGATAGAAGGCCAGGACCTGCGCCTCGGTCTGCACCTCGTCGGGGAATTGCAGCGGCAGGCAATCGGCGCTGTAGGCACCCAGCTCCAGCACACTGGCCTCGCCCAGGGGCGTGCCTTTAAGTGCGGGGTGGTAGCGTTTGGCGGGGGCATCCAGCGCCAGTTTGCCTTGGGCGTTGGCAAGCGCGACGAGGGTGGCGGTGTAGGTCTTGCTGAGCGAGCCGACCTCGAACAACGTGTCGCGCTTCACTGGCTGTGCCTTGGCCTTGTCGGCCACACCGTAGGTGAAGTAGTGCTCCTTGCCATCGGCGATCACTGCCACGGCCATGCCGGCGATGTCGTGCTCGCGCATCAAGGGCTGAATAATCTCATCTACCTGTGTGTGCAACGTGTCGGCCAGGCTTTGCCCGGTCGCGGCGACGAGGCTCAGGGCGAGGGCAAAGCGCACGTAAGGGGGCGGCTTCATGCAAAAGGTCCTTGTTCAGGTTCTGGAAGGTGTATGGCGTCGCAGGAATTCGCCTGGCGATTGGCCGAACTGTTCGCCAAAAGCGGCGATGAATGCGGAAAGGGAGGCGTAGCCGCAGGCCAACGCCACATCGGTCACCCGTTCTGCGCGCTCCAGGGCAGGCAAGGCACTGAGCAGGCGCACCCGTTGGCGCCATAGGCGGAAGGTCAGCCCCGTCTCTCGCAGGAAGCGCCGGCTGAGGGTTTTTTCCGAGACGCCCAGACGCAGTGCCCAGTCGCCCAGGCTGCGGGTATCGTCCGGCGCGGTTTGCAGGCGACGGCAGATCTGGCGTAGCTGGCGATCTTGGGGGAGTGGCAGGAGTAGTTGTTCTTCGTGGGCGCTGGCCAGGCGGTCGAGCAGCACCTGCACCAGGCGCCCATCGGCCCCTGACGCGTCGTAGCGCACGGGCAGCTGCGAAAACGCTTGGATCAGTTCGCCCAGCAGGGGCTCCACCACCACGACCCGGCAGGCGGTGGCCGGCCAGGGGAGGGCGGCGGGGTCGATGTACAGGCTGCGGATACAGGTGCTGGGCTCGCAGACCACACGATGAGGAACCTGCGCGGCGATCCACACGGCTCGTTGTGGCGGTACCAGGTACAGGCCTTGCGGCGTGTGCACGCGCAGGATGCCGTTGCGCGCGTGGGAGAGCTGCCCCCAGGGATGCCGGTGGCGATAGCCCAGGGCAATGTTGGGGAGGCTTTCGGCCTGGCCATAGACAGGTCGTGGTAGGCATTCGAGTTGGTCGAGGCGGGCCTCGGGATGTCCGTTCAGCGACACTGGCGGGGGTTCCGGCGTTAGCGGTAGGGAAGGCGAGACCTTATCGTTTGCCTCTGCACAAATACAACTCGGAAAAATCCATGAAGTACGTCAGAAAAATCTTCGATAACTTCACCTTGGCCTTGCTTGGGGTCGTGCTGATTGCCACGTTCCTGCCGTGTTCAGGAGACGGCGCGGTGTTCTTTGGCTGGCTGACCAACCTGGCGATCGGCCTGCTGTTCTTCCTGCACGGCGCCAAGCTGTCGCGCGAGGCGATCATCGCCGGTGCCAGTCATTGGCGGCTGCACCTGCTGGTGTTTGCCTGCACGTTCGTGATGTTTCCGTTGCTGGGCATGGCCTTCAAGCCACTGTTCGTGCCATTGGTGGGCAACGAGCTGTACCTGGGCGTGCTTTATCTGTGCGCCTTGCCGGCCACGGTGCAGTCGGCGATTGCCTTCACCTCGCTGGCGCGCGGCAACATTCCTGCGGCGATTTGCAGTGCGGCGGCGTCGAGCTTGCTGGGGATCTTCCTGACGCCGCTGCTGGTGATGTTGTTGCTGGGTGCCGAGGGTGATACTGGGTCGGGGTTGGATGCGGTGCTGAAGATCACGCTGCAATTGCTGGTGCCGTTCGTGGCAGGGCAGGTTGCGCGCCGCTGGATCGGGGAGTGGGTCAAACGCAATGCTCGGTGGCTGAAGATCGTCGATCAGGGTTCGATCTTGCTGGTGGTCTATACGGCGTTCAGTGATGCGGTGGTGACCGGGCTTTGGCATACCGTCTCGGCGCAGCATTTGGCGGGGTTGTTCGTCGTCTGTGGGATTTTGCTGGCCGTAGTGTTGTTCGGTACTCGGTTGTTGGGGCGGGTGCTGGGGTTCAGTGTGGAAGATCGCATTACCATTCTTTTTGCCGGATCGAAGAAGAGCTTGGCGACGGGGGTGCCCATGGCTCAGGTGTTGTTCGTGGGCGGTGGGATTGGGGCGATGATTTTACCTTTGATGTTGTTTCATCAGATTCAGTTGATGGTGTGTGCGGTGCTGGCTCAGAAGTATGCTGCGCGGGAGGTTGAGGGGGTTTCGGCGGTGTCCTGATGGTTGGGTGGGTGTTTGGTGTTTGGTGTTTGGTGGTTTTGAGGTTTGTGGGCTTATCCGTTTGATTTGTCGACGGTTAGTCACCTTTCCGCCTTTACGGCGGGTCACTTTGGTCTTGGCCAAAGTAACCAAAGCCGCTGCGCCCCCGCATACGGCCCGGCGCTTCGCACCGGGTTCCCTCGCTGCGGTGTCTTGCGGGGCTTCGCGGCCTCCGGCTGGCTGCGCCAGCCTCCATCTCGCGACTTCGGCTACGCCGAAGGGCGCTGCGCACCTGCCCCTACAGACACCTCCACTCGGCCTGCTGATGGGGCGCAAGTTACGGGCGGCGCCTGGACTGGCGTTGTTTTATTCAGTGGTTTTTGTGGGGTATGTTCCGCCCATTCGCGGGTAAACCCGCGAAAAGACCGGCACAAACAACAAATTAATCAGCTTGTTTGCCGTTGCTGTTGCTTTTGATGCGCGATAGTCCAGGCGCCACCAATCGCGACCTCAGGAGGCCGAGTGGAGGTGTCTGTAGGGGCGGGCGCGTAGCGCCCTTCGGCGGTAGCCGAAGTCGCGAGATGGAGGCTGGCGTAGCCAGCCGGAGGCCGCGAAGCCCCGCAAGACACCGCAGCGAGGGGACCCGGTGCGAAGCGCCGGGCCGGATGTGGGAGCCAGCGGTTTTTGCCTACTTTTGCCCAAGAGCAAAAGTAGGTCGCCGTAAAGGCGAAAAGCGCCGGTGGCGCCACCGCCAACACCGGATATTCACCCAATCTGAAAGCCCAAGCCCAAGCCCAAGCCCAAGCCCAAGCCCAAAAAAAAGCCCCGCAAACCAAGGGCCAGCGGGGCAAACGGTTGGGGGAGGAACCAACCAAAGGAGTCTTTGAAAAAACCTCAGCGAACGCTGGCCACCGCCTGTCCCTCAGGCTGCCACCCGCCCCCCAGAGCCTTGTAGATCGCCACAATGCCCTGATAAAGCTCAACCTCACCCTGCGCCTGCGCATCCTCCGCACTCAGCCGCTCCCGCTCCGCATCGAGCAGCACCAGGTAATCGACCGTCCCTTCCCGATATCGCACCGACGCCAACTCAGCCGCCTTGCGACTGGCATCGCTCTGGCGAATCAACGCCAGCAGCCGCTGCTGGCGCTTGCCGTAATCACTGAAGGCATTGGCCGATTCTTCCAAAGCCAGCAGCACCTGCTGTTCGTAGTTCGCCAAAGCCCCTTCGGCATCAGCTTTGGCCCCGCGCAGGCGAGCCCGCACGCTGCCCAGGTCGAACGCGGCCCAGGTAATGCTCGGCCCCAAGGCCCAGGCATTGGCCGCCGATGAGCCGATCTGCGACCCACGCGCCGCGGTAAAGCCCAGGAACCCACTCAGGCTCACCCGTGGAAACAGATCTGCCGTGGCCACGCCGACATTGGCCGTGGCCGCCGCCAGCTGGCGCTCGGCACTGCGGATATCCGGACGGCGGCGCAGCAGTTCGCCGGGGTCACCCACCGGCAAGGCCTTGGCAATCGCCGGCAAGGCTTTGGGCGACAGGTCCACGCTCAGGGCATCCGGGCGCTGGCCAAGCAGGGTGGCGATGCGGTTGCGTGCGCGCACCTGTTCGGCCTGCAGCTGTGGCACGGTTGCTTCCACTGCGGCCAGGCGGGCATCGGCGCGGACCACGTCCAGGTCATTGCCGACCCCGGCATCGCGCAGGGTCTCGGTGATGCTGCGCGATTCCTGCTGGGTCTTGAGGTTGGCCAATGCGATCTTTTCGCGCAGCTGTGCGCCGCGCAGTTGACCGTAGGCGTCCACCAATTCTGCGATCAGGCTGACCTGAAGTTGCTGAAGGTCCGCCGCGGCGGCGGCCTCCTGCGCTTCGCTGGCCTCGATTTGCCGTTGGATCCGGCCGAACAGGTCCAGCTCCCAGGCCATGTCCAGGCCCAGGTCATAGCGTTCGCTGTTGACCCGGTGCTCGGTCTGGCCGGGAATCTGGCCCTTGCCGATGTCGCTGCTGACGCGGCTGGTCACCACCGGCAGTTGGTCGTTTTCGGCGTCCTCACGAATCGCACGGGCTGACTTGAGCCGGGCGAAGGCCACGCGCAGGTCGCGGTTGCCTTCCAGCGATGCCTGCACCAATTGATTGAGCACCGGGTCGTCGAACTGCTTCCACCAGATGCTTTCGAAGCGGCTGCGGTCCAACGCCTTGGCCTGCAGTGCGGTGTCCAGGTGCGCAGGCTCGGTTGCCGGCGCCTGGTAGTCCGGGCCCACCGCGCAGGCCGCCAGGGCCAATGCCAGCAGGCTCGGGGTCAGGGGTTTGAGCAGGTTCATGCATGGCTCTCCAGCGAGTGGACGCGCTCGGCCTTGCGGGCCTGGCGACGTTCGACGAAACGGCGGATCAGGAAGAAGAACACCGGCGTCAGGAACAGGCCGAACACGGTCACGCCAATCATCCCCGAGAACACCGCCACACCCATGGCATGGCGCATTTCGGCACCGGCACCGGAGGAGAACACCAGCGGCACCACGCCCATGATGAAGGCGATCGAGGTCATCAGGATGGGGCGCAGACGCAGGCGGCAGGCCTCCAGCACCGCAGCCAGTGGGTCCAGGCCCTCGGCCTGCTTGTCCTTGGCGAACTCGACGATGAGGATGGCGTTCTTGCACGCCAGGCCCACCAGCACGATCAGGCCGATCTGGGTGAAGATGTTGTTGTCACCGCCGGAGATGATCACACCGGTGATGGCCGACAGCAGGGTCATGGGCACGATCAGGATCACTGCCAGTGGCAGGCTCCAGCTCTCATACTGGGCCGCCAGCACCAGGAAGGCCAACAGCACGCACAGCGGGAAGACGAACAGCGCGGTGTTGCCCGCCAGGATCTGCTGGTAGGTCAGGTCGGTCCATTCGTAGGTCATGCCGTTGGGCAGTTCTTCCTTGAGCAGCTTGTCCATGGCGGCCTCGGCTTGGCCTGAGCTGTAGCCGGGCGCTGCACCGCCGTTGATCTCGGCGGTGATGAAGCCGTTGTAGTGCATCACCCGATCCGGTCCGGAGGTGTCGCTGACCTTGAGGAAGGTCGCCAGCGGGATCATCTCGCCCAGGTTGTTGCGCACCTTCAACTGGCCGATCTGCTCGGCGTCGAGGCGGAACTGCTGTTCAGCCTGGACGTTGACCTGGTAGGTACGGCCAAAGCGGTTGAAGTCGTTGGTGTACAGCGAGCCCAGGTAGATCTGCAGCGTCTCGAAGATGTCGTTGATGGCAACGCCATGGGTCTTGGCTTTTTCCCGGTCGATGGCGGCATCGACCTGAGGCACGTTGACCTGGTAGCTGGTGAACAGGCCAGCCAGCTCCGGTACGTTGTGGCTCTTGGCGATGATGTTCTGGGTTTCCTTGTACAGCGCCTCGTAGCCCAGGTTGCCCCGGTCCTCGATCTGCAGGCGGAAGCCGCCGATGGTGCCCAAGCCCTGCACGGGGGGCGGTGGGAAGATCGCGATGTAGGCGTCCTGGATGTCAGCGAACTTGGCGTTCAGCGCCGCTGCAATCGCCGCCGCCGACTGGCTCGGGTCCTTGCGCTCGTCGAATGGCTTGAGCGGGGTGAACACGATGCCGCTGTTGGGGCTGTTGGTGAAGCCGTTGATCGACAGGCCAGGGAAGGCCACCGAATCGGCCACGCCAGGCTGTTCCAAGGCGATCTCGCTCATCTTCTTGATGACCGCCTCGGTGCGGTCGAGGCTGGCCGCGTCCGGCAGTTGGGCGAAGGCCACCAGGTACTGCTTGTCCTGGGCCGGGACGAAACCGGTCGGGGTGGACGAGAAGCCCAGGTAGGTCAGGCCCATCAAGCCGGCATAGACGAACAGGGCGATACCGCTGGAGCGGATGACCCGGCGCACGCCGCCGACATAGCGATGGCTGGCGCGGTCGAAGAAGCGGTTGAACGGGGCGAACAGCCAGCTGCCCAGCAGTTTTTCCAGAAAGCGCGAGAAGCGGTCCTTGGGCGCATGGTGGTCTTTGAGCAGCACCGCGGCCAGGGCCGGCGACAGGGTCAGCGAGTTGAACGCCGAGATCACGGTCGAGATGGCGATGGTCAGGGCGAACTGTTTGTAGAACTGCCCGGTGAGGCCGGAGATGAACGCCGCCGGCACGAACACCGCGCACAGTACCAGGGCAGTGGCGATGATCGGCCCGGTCACTTCGCTCATGGCCTTTTGCGTCGCTTCCATGGGCTTGAGGCCCAGGCCGATGTTGCGCTCGACGTTCTCCACCACGACGATGGCATCATCCACCACGATCCCGATGGCCAGCACCAGGCCGAACAGCGACAGCGCGTTGAGCGAGAAGCCGAACAGGTGCATCACCGCGAAGGTACCGATCAGCGAGACCGGAACGGCCATCAGCGGAATGATCGAGGCGCGCCAGGTCTGCAGGAACAGGATCACCACCAGCACCACCAGCACCAGCGCCTCGAACAGGGTATGCACCACGGCCTCGATGGAGCCGCGGACGAACACGGTCGGGTCATAGACGATGCTGTAGTCCATGCCTTCGGGGAAGTCTTTCTTCAACTCGGCCATTTTCGCGCGGACTTCGTCCGAGATTTCGATGGCATTGGAGCCTGGACGCTGGAAGATCGGGATCGCCACCGCCGGCTGGTTGTTCAGCAGCGAGCGCAGGGCGTACTGGCTGGAGCCCAGCTCGACCCGGGCGATGTCCTTCAGGCGCGTGATCTCGCCGTTCTCGCCGGCGCGGATGATGATGTTCTCGAACTCTTCCTCGTTGACCAGGCGGCCTTGGGTGTTGATCGACAACTGGAAGCTGGTCGAGCCCGGCGCGGGCGGGGCGCCCAGCTGGCCGGCAGCGACCTGGCGGTTCTGTTCGCGGATGGCGGCTACCACGTCGCTGGCGGTCAGGTTGCGCGAGGCGGTCTTGTTCGGATCGAGCCAGACCCGCAGGGAGTAGTCGCCCATGCCGAACAATTGCACATCGCCCACGCCGCCCAGGCGCGCCAGTTCATCCTTGATGTTGAGAATGGCGTAGTTGGACAGGTACAGCATGTCGTAGCGGTTATCCGGCGAGGTCAAGTGCACGACCATGGTCAGGTCGGGCGAGGCCTTGTCGACGGTGATACCGATGCGCGTCACTTCTTCCGGCAGCTTCGGCTGGGTCCGGGTGACGCGGTTCTGCACCTGCACCTGGGCGTTGTCCAGGTCGGTGCCCAGGGCGAAGGTGATGGTCAGGGTCAGCTTGCCATCGGCAGTGGACTGCGAGGACATGTACAGCATGTTCTCGACCCCCGTGATCGCCTGTTCCAGCGGCGCAGCGACGGTTTCGCCGATCACCTTGGGGTTGGCGCCGGGGAAGTTGGCGCGCACCACCACGGTGGGCGGTACCACTTCCGGGTATTCGCTGATCGGCAGCTTGAACAGCGCGATGGAGCCTGCGATCAGCAGCACCAGCGAGAGCACGGCGGCAAAGATCGGGCGAGTGATGAAGAATTTCGAGAAGTTCATCGGAGGGGTCCCTTAACCGCGCGGTGCCTGGGCACTGGCGACGTTCTCACGGGCACCGACCACCGCCGGTGCTGCCTTGTTGCTGGCTTCCAAGGCCTGGCGCTGGCGGGCCAGGGTGGCGAGGGTCTCTTCGCTGGCCATCGGCGTTTCCTCCGGCGTGACCGGCGAGCCAGGGCGCACGCGCTGCAGGCCCCTGACCACGATGCGGTCTTCCTTGCTCAGACCACTGCGCACGATGCGCAGGCCTTCGAGCTTGGGCCCCAGTTCCACGGCGCGGTAGGCGGCCTTGTTGTCCTTGTCCATGACCAGCACGAACTTCTTGCCCAGGTCGGTGCCAACGGCTTCGTCGTTGATCAGCACGGCGTCATACTTGGCGCTGCCGACCAGCTTCAGGCGGGCATACAGGCCGGGGGTGAACTGGCCGTCGCGGTTGTCGAACACGGCGCGGCCACGGATGGTGCCGGTGCGGGGGTTGACCTGGTTGTCGACGAAGTTCATCTGGCCCAGGTGCGGGTTGCCGGTTTCGTTGGTCAGGCCCAGGTACACCGGGGTGCTCTGGCCGCGCTGGCCGTCACGGGCCAGTTGGGTGTACTTGAGGTAGACCCGCTCGTCGGCGTCGAAGTAGGCGTACACCTTGTCGGTGGAGACCACCGAGGTGAGCGGTGTGACGTCGGCGGTGACGATGTTGCCGGCAGTGAACTGGGCGCGGCTGACGCGGCCGCTGATCGGTGCGGTCACCCGGGTGAAGCTCAGGTTCAGGCGGGCCAGGTCCAGTTGCGCCTGGATCGCCGCGACCCCGGCGCGGGCCTCGGCGGCGGCGCTGCTGCGCGACTCGGCCAGTTCTGCGGAGATCGCATTGCTGTCACGCAGGCGTTCACCACGACGGGCTTCGTTCTCGCTGCGCAGGGCCGTGGCGCGGGCCTGTTGCAGTTGTGCCTCCAGACGGCGCACCTCGGCCTGGAACGGGCGCGGGTCGATCTGGAACAACAGGTCGCCCTTTTGCACCTGGGCGCCTTCGGTGAAGGCCACCAGGTCGATCTGGCCGGAGACCCGTGGGCGCACCTCGACGGTTTCCGGCGCTTCCAGGCGACCGGTGAACTCGTCCCATTCGTTGATCGGCTGTTCGATCACCTTGGCCACGCTCACCTTGGGCGCGGCGGGAGCCTGTACAGCCTCCGGAGTACGACCGCACGCGGCGATCACCAGCACTGCCAGGGCAGCGAGGGGAAAGCGCAAGGGTTTGAGTGATTGTTCCATGGAGAACTCCGCCAATGATTGGATAGTGGGCGGATTCTGCGAGTCTTGCGCGCGGGGAACGAATCGAACGACGCGAAGGTTATTATCAAGCGGAATGATATGTCGCCGGGCATCATCGATCAGGACACATGAAAGCCAGGCGGTGTGGACAGGGGCCGCATTGCGGCCCCGGGGCCTTCAGGCCTGCGCAGCAAATTGCGTCAACCGCTCGCCATCGAGCCGGTAGCGGATCCATTCATCCTGCGGCTCGGCACCGAGAGAGTTATAGAAACCAATGGCCGGCTCGTTCCAGTCCAGTACGCTCCATTCCAGGCGCCCGCAGCCGTTGGCGACCGCTTCCCGGGCAATGTGCCGCAGCAGCTGGCGCCCGGCGCCGTCGCCGCGTTGTTCGGGGGTGATGTACAGATCTTCCAGGTAGATGCCATTGCGCCCAAGCCAGGTGGAGTAACTGTAGAAGTACACCGCAAAGCCAATGGCCACACCGTCGCGCTCGCAGATCAGGCTGTGGACGGTGCTGCCTTCATCGAACAGGCTGTGTTCGATGTCGGCGACGCTGGCCACGACTTCGTGTCGGGCGCGTTCGTAATCGGCAAGCTCGGTGATGAAGGCCAGGATCTGCGCAGCATCAGCGCGCACGGCGGGGCGAATGATCAGACTCATGGGCGGGACATCCTTGAGGGGCAGGGTAGGCGAATGAAACGATACAGTCATGTGTATCGGTGCAATTTATCTTAACTGTATGGGTTGCTTGGAAAAGTGCTCGGCTAGTGTGACAACACAACAACCCCATGTGGAAGCCTTGCCATGCTCGGATCTGTCGATCTGCTTACCGCCTTCGTGCTCTTTGCCTTCGTTTCATCGATCACGCCGGGGCCGAACAACACCATGTTGCTGGCGTCGGGGGTGAACTTCGGTGTGCGCCGCTCGATCCCTCACGCCCTGGGCATCAGCATCGGCTTCATGGTTATGGTACTGGCCGTGGGCTTTGGCCTGGGCCAGTTGTTCAAGGCCTGGCCGCCGCTGTACAGCATCTTGCGTTATACAGGCGCCGCCTATCTGTTGTACCTGGCTTGGAAGATCGCCACCTCCGGGCCGATCGCTGGCGATGCCGACCACACGCGCAAGCCCTTGGGCTTCTGGGGGGCGGCAGCGTTCCAATGGGTCAATCCCAAGGCCTGGGTGATGGCAGTGGGGGCGATCACCACCTATACGCCCGCCCAAGGCTATGTGCTCAACGTGATCGTCATCGCCGCCTTGTTTGCGTTGGTCAACCTGCCCAGCGTCGGGATTTGGGTGATGTTCGGCAGTGCCTTGCGCAACTTCCTGCAGAACCCGCGCTGGCTGATGCTGTTCAATGTCCTGATGGCCTTGTTGCTGGTGATTTCGCTGTACCCGCTGCTGTTTGTAGAATCGGCGTTTTCCTGAACCGATGAGTACAAAAAGCAGATGCAGTTGATTCCCTGGTCCCACGAAAGCTCCGAAGGTTTCACCTTGCGTGGCTGGCGCTCGCCCGCCAGCGGGCGGCCCGTGCTGCATTTTTTGCACGGCAACGGTTTCTGCAGCCTGGCCTACCAGCCCTTGCTGATGCACCTGGGCGAACACTTCGACCTGTGGCTGAGCGATGTCCAGGGGCATGGCGACAGTGACCATGGCGGGGTCTTTCGTGGATGGAATCGCAGCGCCGCGCTGGCGGTGGAAGCCTTCGAAGCGGGCCGTGGCGAGTACGGCGACGTGCCCCGCTTTGCGGTGGGACACAGCTTTGGCGGGGTGCTGACCGGGCTGGTCCTGGCCCGCGAGCCGCACCTGTTCCAGCGCGCCGTGCTGCTCGATCCGGTGCTGTTCAGTCGGCGCATGATCGGCGTGATGGGCGCCGCCGCGCTGGTCGGGCTGCACCGTCGTCATGCTCTGGCACGCAAGGCCGCGACCCGCCGCAGCCACTGGCCGGATCGGGAAGCGGCGCTGGCCTCGCTCAAAGGACGGGGCATTTTCAAGGGCTGGGCCGATGCCTCGCTGCACGCCTATGTGGAACATGCCATCGGTGAGTGCGGCGAGGGGGTGGTGCTCAAATGCCGGCCCAGCCGCGAGGTGGAGATCTTCAGTTCGTTCCCTGAGCGGATGTGGACTCAAATGGCGCGCATCCAGACCCCCACCCGCATTCTTTATGGCGAACATACCTATCCCTTCGTGCCTCACTCGGTGCAGCGTCTGGCGGCATTGAACCGCCAAGTGACTGCCCAGCAGGTGCCGGGTGGTCATTGCTTCATGCAGGAGGACCCCGCAGCGGCGGCCGAGCAGGTAGTGGGGTTCCTGCAGGCGCGCTGAGCGCTTCGCGGGCACATCCGCTTCGACGCGACGCGCGAGCGTCTGTCCATTTCGCGATGATCCTCTGCCTAATCGCGTGCGAAAGACAGTCCGTATTTGCATACCCTGAGGCGCCTTCTACGCGATGGAGCCCCAGCATGAACCAGGCGGTAACCCCAGACCCACAGCATGCCCTCGACGCTACCCAGGCCCAGCGCCGTCAACGTTGGCTA
The DNA here is from genome assembly GCF_048068075.1 of Pseudomonas sp. NY15354. Lineage (NCBI taxonomy): Bacteria > Pseudomonadati > Pseudomonadota > Gammaproteobacteria > Pseudomonadales > Pseudomonadaceae > Pseudomonas > Pseudomonas sp. NY15354. The sequence continues at coordinate 157,675 of NZ_JBLUPV010000009.1, read as the reverse complement.
CGCCTGGGTCTTGTCGGCTGCGCAAGCCTGGCGCTGGCCGGCTATGGCGCCTACTGGTGGCTGGATGGACGCTTCCTGGAGCAGACCGACGATGCCTACGTGCGTGCCGACTGGGCCCCGATCAGTGCGCGGGTCAGTGGCTACGTCGCCGATGTGGTGGTCGCGGACAATGCCCAGGTCAAGGCCGGTGATTTGCTGGTACGCCTGGATACCCGAGATTTTGAAGAGCATGTCCACAAGGCCCAGGCGCGCCTAGCCGTGAGCGAGGCGGCGGTGCAGGTGCAGTCGATACGTCTGCAGGCTTTCGCCGCCGAGCAGCAAGAGCAGGTCCAGGTCATTGCCCGGGCCGACGCCGAGCGCAGCGCCAGCCAGGCCGAGGTACAGCGGGCCGAGGCGGATTGGCAACGTTACCAACGCCTGGCTCAATGGCAGGCGACCAGTGTGCAGCGCATGGAGCGGGCGCGGGCCACGCGCGTCCAGGCCCAGGCCGGGCAACGCGCCGCCGATGCCGAACTCGCCCGCCAGCAGGCCCGGCAGCGGGTGCTGCAGCAGCAGGGGCGCCAACTGCAGGCCGAACTGCTGCAGCGACAGGCCGACCGCGACCAGGCCCGTGCTGAGTTGGCCCTGGCCCGCAGTGCTTTGGCCGATACGCAGATCCGCGCGCCATTCGATGGCGTGGTCGGTCAGCGCAAGGTCCGCCAGCAGCAATACGTGACCCCCGGCCTGCCGCTGCTGGCCGTGGTGCCGATCGCGCAGGCCTACGTGGTGGCCAATTTCAAGGAAACCCAACTGGCGCACCTGCGCCCCGGGCAACCGGTGCGGCTGGAGGTCGATACCTTCGGTCAGCACTGGCAGGGCACGGTGGACAGCGTTTCGCCGGGCTCCGGTGCGGTGTTCGCCTTGTTGCCGCCGGACAACGCCACCGGCAACTTCACCAAGATCGTCCAGCGCTTCCCCGTCCGTATCCACCTGGCCCCCGAGCCTCAAGGCGTCCCCAGGCTGCTGCCGGGCATGTCGGTGATCGCCACGGTGGATACCCGGGAGGTGAGCCGTGAGCGCTGAGCCGCACGTCTCGCCACGGGCCTGGGTGGCGGTGATCGGTGGCCTGTTCGGTTGCTTCATGGCCGGCATGAACGTACACGTCACCAGCGCCGCCTTGCCCGAGATCGAAGGCGCGCTCGGGGCGAGCTTCGAGGAAGGCTCATGGATTTCTACCGCCTACCTGGTGGCGGAAATCAGCATGATCCCGCTCACCGCCTGGCTGGTGCAGGTGTTTTCATTGCGCCGGGTGATGCTGGTGGGCGCGTTCGTGTTTCTGGTCAGTTCGGTGAGCTGTGCACTGGCCCCGAGCCTGTCGATGATGATCACCTTGCGGGTGATACAAGGGGCGTCCGGCGCGGTGCTCATTCCGCTGTCGATGCAACTGATCATCACCGAGCTGCCCGCCAGCCGCATTCCCTTGGGCATGGCGCTGTTCAGCCTGGCCAACAGCGTGGCGCAGGCTGCTGGCCCTTCGATCGGCGGTTGGCTGACCGACATGTACTCCTGGCGCTGGATCTTTCTGCTGCAACTGCCACCAGGGGCGGCCCTGCTGGCAGCAGTGGCCTGGTCGATCAAAGGCCAGCCGGGGGATCGCAGCGCTTTGCGCCAGGCCGACTGGCTGGGCATCGCCGCCATGATCGTGGGGCTGGGCGCCCTGCAGATCGTGCTGGAGGAGGGTGGGCGCAAGGACTGGTTCGACTCGCGATTCATCCTCGGTTTCAGCGTGCTGGCTGTTGTCGCCCTGACGTTGTTCATCCAGCGCCAGCTGTGGGGGGCCAGGCCGTTCATCAACCTGCGACTGCTGGGCAGCTACAACTTTGGCGTGTCCAGCCTGGCCATGGCGGTCTTCGGCGCGGCGACCTTTGGCTTGGTGTTTCTGGTGCCCAATTATTTGTCGCTGGTGCAGGGCTACAGTGCCAGCGAGATCGGCAAGAGCCTGATCGCCTATGGCCTGGTGCAGTTGCTACTGGCTCCGTTACTGCCGCGGCTGATGCGTTGGCTCAATGCCAAGCTGCTGGTGGCCAGCGGGTTTGCCATCATGGCCCTGGGATGCTGGCTGGGCGCGCACCTGACGGTGGAAGCGGGCAGCAATGTGATCATCCCCTCCACTGTGGTGCGCGGCATTGGCCAGCCCTTGATCATGGTGGCCTTGTCGGTGCTGGCGGTGAAAGGGCTGGATAAGGCCCAGGCGGGCTCTGCCTCGGCGCTGATTTCCATGTTGCGCAACCTCGGCGGCGCGCTGGGCACGGCCTTGCTGACGCAATTGGTGTCGCAGCGCGAGCGCTTTCATTCCGTGCGCTTCGGCGAACACTTGACCCTCTTCGACGGGGCGTTGCAGCAACGGCTGCCCGACGCGCTGGTGGACCCGCAGTCGCCGCAGGTGATGCAGACCTTGGCATTGATCGACCACAGCGTGCGTGAGCAGGCCTACCTGATGGCGTATTCGGATGCCTTCTACCTGTCGTGCGTGGCCCTGCTCGGGTGCGCGGTGGCGTCATTGCTGCTGCGCGGGCGATAGTGGGTGGCTGTGCGCTTGCCGCTCGACCCACTTTCCGTGGGCTGCCACTATCTGCCTGTGTCCACTGCCAGAACTGCTCATGAATCGACCTGTCATCCTCCCGCTCGCCGAAAACTATCGCCACGGGGAACGCATCGCTGCGCACTGCCACGACCGCGCGCAGTTGATCCACGCCTTGAGCGGCGTCGTCACGGTCAATTCGCGCGAGGGGAGTTGGGTGGTGCCGCCGGGGCGCGGCGTCTGGGTGCCGGCGGCGGTGGAGCATGATTTGAAGATCGCAGGCGTCGTGCGCATGCGGACCCTGTTCGTCGCCCCCGGCGCACGCCCCGATCTGCCCAAGTCCTGCCAGGTGATCGAGATCTCGCCGTTGCTGCGCGAGTTGATCATCCGCGCGATGGACATCCCGCCGGACCACCCAAAGGGCGGGCGTGACGAGCGCATCATGCAGTTGATCCTGGATGAGATCCGCGTGTTGCCAGTAATGGCCTTGCATGTTCCCAGCCCCCGCGATCCGGGGCTGCAGGCGTTGTGCGAGGCCCTGCGCGAGGCCCCGGCGCAAGACTGGAGCCTGTCCCGGGCAGCGCGCTACTGCGGGCTCAACCCGCGCACCTTGACGCGCAGTTTTCAGCGGGAAACGGGGTTGAGCGTGATTCAGTGGCTGCGGCGCATGCGCCTGTTGGCCAGTCTCGATGCGCTGGCGGCGGGGCAGTCGGTGCTGGAGGTCGCGCTGGACCTGGGTTATGAAAGCCCCAGCGCGTTCAGCGCGATGTTCCGCCGAACGCTTGGGGTTTCACCGTCCGCCTATTTTGGGCGCGAGGGCGGGTAGTCAGGCGACATCCACCAGGACGATTTCGCTGTCCTCGATTGCAGTGACTCGCAGCACCTCTTCCTGCTCGATGGCCACGCCATCACGCGCCTTGGCCTTGAGCCCATTGACCTCGACCAGCCCTTTGGCCGGCACCAGGTAGCCCCTGCGTCCGGCGTCGAAGCGGTATTCGGCGGTCTCGCCGGCACGCAAGGTCGCGGCCACCAGGCGTGCGTCGGTGCGAATGCGCAGGCTGTCCTCATCGCCGTCCCGGCCACTGGCCAGGGTCACGAAACCTTCGCCGCGCTCGCCTTTGGGGAAGGGCCGAGTGCCCCAGGCGGGGGCTTCGCCAACCCGCTCCGGCATGATCCAGATCTGGAAGATCCGGGTATCGACCTTCTCCAGGTTGTACTCACTGTGCACGATCCCGGTGCCTGCGCTCATCACCTGTACGTCCCCAGCCTCGGTACGGCCTTTGTTGCCCAGGCTGTCTTGGTGGGTGATGGCACCTTCGCGGACATAGGTGATGATTTCCATGTCGCGGTGCGGGTGGGGTGGGAAACCACTGCCCGCCGCGATCAGGTCGTCGTTCCACACGCGCAGATTGCCCCAGCTCATGCGTGCCGGGTCGTAGTACTCGGCGAACGAGAAGTGATGATGGGCATCGAGCCAGCCGTGGTTGGCGTGGCCGAGGCTTTCGAACGGTCGCAGTTGCAGCATGGTCGTGCTCCTTGAAGGGGTGGAATGGGGCCATGATGCGCCAAACAAAGATCGAAAATAAGCGTAAATATCGGCTTGTTGTTATCTGATTAATCGATGTGTTTGAGTGCGCAACTACATGCGATTCATCGCCTAATCCCCTGATCTGAAAGCATTCGCTGGCGATTTTTAACAGATGGGGTGAACATGGCCCGCTGATTCGATCTTCAACGGAGTGACTGTGTCCCACGAGCATCCCCCGGCTCCGGCCGAGCTGACGCCACCCGCCCAACTGCCTTGGTTTCGCCGCCTGGTCGCCCGCCTGTTGGGGCGCGGCCTGACCCGCTTGCAGGCACAGCACCGCGACTCCTGGTTCCTGGGCCATGCCACTGGCCAGCGCAGCGGCCACGCCGATGGCCTGCGTGAAGGCTATGAACGCGGTCGGGTGGAAGGCTACGAGGCAGGGCGCCAGGTATTGGTGATCCGTGACCTGCGCCTCGATGCGGCGGCCACCCCGGGTCAGGATGCCAACCTGTTCGATGACTGGCGTCTGCCCTTGACCGCCGAGCTGAAAAAGCGCTTCAAGGCTGACGTGGCCCAGCGCCTGCCGGCCTCGGCCCAGCCCAGCGCCGCCCAGTGGAAGTTGATCTTCAGTGACACCCCCTCTACCTGTGTGGTAGCCGGTGCCGGAGCCGGCAAGTCCACCTCCCTGGTGTTGCGGATCCTGCTGCTGCGCCACTATTTGGGCTATGAGCTGGACGCCATGACCGTGGTGACCTTCACCCGCGAGTCACGCAAGGACTTCATCAAGCGCCTGGTACAGGTCTTCGCCCTGTGGCAACTCGACCTGCAGCCAACCCAAGCCCGAGAGCTGGTGCGCACCTTCCACTCCCGCATCCTGCCGTTGGTGCGCAGCCTGCCCGGTTTCGGCCAGCTCAGGGCGTTCGAAACCCTGGGCCAGGAGCTGCCCGCAGGTGGTGAGGCCAATGCCGAGGGCAACCCCTTCGACCTGCGCCTGAACGATGCTCAGCGCCAGCAGCTCAACCTTTGCTACCGCGACCTGCTGCAAGCCAGCCCCCGTTTCGTCGAGTTGATCGGTGCCCTGCGCCGCGAGGCGTTGCAGCTCAAGCCCCTGGACCCCGATCATCCCGACGTGCAAAAGCGCGTGCAGGTGACCCAACTAGCTGCTCAGCGTGACGAAGAACTGTGCGACGTGATCGAGGACCTGTGGTTCGCCGCAGGTGCCTGGCCGATCAAGGGCATCGAACCGTGCCGCGACACCGTGCAGATCCGCGGCAGTCGTTTCCATGTCCATGGCCGCCTGGAAGGGCTCGATGCCTGGGTGGTGCTCGGTTTCGACCCGTCCGAAAGTGCCCAATACCAACGCCCCGGCGCCAAGCTCGGCGTACGGGCGGAGTGGGCGGTAAAGCGCACGTTGTTTCAAGCTTTCTGTGATAAGCCATTGATATGGCTAGATAATTACTCTTCAGCAAGGCGCCTGGCAGCCTCCTTGGCCGGTGATGCGGTGGCAGGTCCGGGCTTTGAGTACAAGGTCAAGGGCGAGCTGGCGCCGGCGCCGCTTCTGGATGCGTTCGTCGCCGCCGCGAGCTTCATCGAGAACCTGGGGCTGGAGGTGAACACGGCGGTGGCCGGCATGAGCTTCCCGCCTGATGACAGCGACGCGGCGTTCTTCGAGGCGCTGGCGTTGTTCTGGAAGGCCCTGGAGGCGCACCTGCTGGCCCAGTCGCCACCGGTGATGACCTACAACCGGATGTTCGCCCTGTTCGGCGAGAACAACCCGGAGAACCTGCGCCTGCTGCCCGACTCGCTGCTGCGCCCGCTGGCGCACCTGATGATCGATGAGTTCCAGGATGTCTCGCCGCAGATCGTCAGTTGGCTGCGGGCGAGCCTGGCCGAGATCCGCCGACGCGGCCCGGCCATGCACGTCGGGCGCAACGCCGCCCACAGCTCGCTGATGTGCGTGGGCGACGACTGGCAGTCGATCTACGGTTGGCGGGGCAGCTCGCCGAAGTACTTCATGGAGTTCACCAAGGCGTTTCCTTCGCCGGCCAACACCCGGGTGATGCTGGTGGAGAACTACCGCAGCCAGCAGCACATCATCGATGCCGCCGAGCACCTGGTCAAAGGCGCACCGGCGATCACCGGCAAGAAGGCCAAGGCCAGTGGCCTGGCGGCTGAGCTGCCGTTGTCACCGGTCAAGGTCTTCGATCGCGATGAGGCGGCCCTGGCCGAGACCTTGATGGAGCATTACCAGCGCGGCGAAACGGTGATGATGCTGTTTCGAAAAAGCTCTGATAAGTCATTGATAGAGCAGCATTTATCGCCAGTATATGAGGCTGATTCGAGTTTGCCGCCCGACCAGCGCCGGCTGCGTCAACTGACCTATCACAGCGCCAAGGGGCTGCAGGCCGATGCGGTGTTCATGCTCGGCGATTGCCAGTATCTGACCAGCTCGCCGTACAAGAACCAGGCATACCGCATGGCGGGCCTGGGGCGTGCCGGTGACGCCCAGCCGTTCGACACGTCGCAGAAGGAAGAGGTGCAGCGCCTGGCCTATGTCGCGGTGACCCGCGCGGTCAGGCACTGCTATTGGCACGTGGAGGCCGCCAACGGCGAGTCGGCGGGTGCGCCTCGCGCGTCCGGCCAGGTGGCTGGCCGGCACGCGTTCTTCGAAGACCTACGCGGTCAGTGAGCGTTTGGGTCCTGTTGCTTGGTCAGGTCGAGCAGCAGGGTTTCCACCTCGTTCTGGCGAGCTTTGAGCAGCGCGCTGATTGCATTGAGGTGCACCCCTTCGTTGAACTCGACCCGGCGCAGCTGGCCTGCTGCATCCTGCGGCGGCTTGGGTAGCACGGAGGTGAGCACGTTGATCACGACTTCGTCCAAGGCTTCGACCGGCTCAGACTCGGCGTCCATGCAGTACTCCAAGTAGTCCAGGCCCGATTGCCAGCGTTCTCTCAGGGCGGCGAAGTCCGCAGCGAAGCGCCTTTCGAGAAACAGCCGCCAGCCCGGTTGCCGGGCGATCCAGGCTTGTCGCAGCAGGTCGTTGCTAGCGTCTTCATCGAGCCGCTCAACGGCATGCACGACGTCGTCCACGGTGCGCTCGGAAATCATCGCGGTCGCGCGGTAGAGCATCTCGTAGCTGGGTTCCGGAAACTCGAGCCGAGCGGCCGTTGCCTGGCGCAAGGCCAAGCGTATCTCGATGTCATCGACAAGGCCTCGCCCCAACTGCTCCAGGCTGATGTCATCCAGCGGGTCGAGCGGGGGAAGATCGGGAAGAGCCCCCCTCTCGGCAGCAGGCAAGTTGATCCACGCCCGGTAACCCGCCTGACGTCGAAGCCGGCTTGCATAGATACGCATTGCCAGTTCGTTAACCTGCTCACGGCGGTACAGGCGACTGTAAAAACCAAACAAATGTGGCCCCGTAATATTGCCATCGGCACTTTCGTTGTAGGCCAGGACCTCGACCTCGAGGGTGCTGAGACCATCAGTACCCGCATCGCCGCAGGTGGGCGGGAATTGACCGGCGATCTGCTCCAGATGATCACGCAGGTATTCATCGCGGCTCGCGGTATCCAACAGGGCCCAAATTTGCCGGGCCATGGCTTGTGGGTTGTTTCGCGCCTGTGCCGAGAGCCCGGCGCGCTCCAAGACTTGGCGCAGGTCCGGGTAGGCGCCGTTTTCGAACAGATCGTTCCACAGCTGGCGTTGCGTGTCGGTGGCGGTAGCCAGCCACCGCACCGGCGCGACTTCAGGGGGCACGTCCGGCAAGCCTGCCTGCGGTACCTGAGGTTGCAGCTCGCGGGTTTCCAGGATCCTGACGCCTGCACCACGCAAGCGTTCAGCCGTCTGCTCGGGGATGCCATTGTCAAAGAATGTCCAGATGATCAAGCGCCGACCAGTGCGAAGCTCGTTGACGAAGGGGCTTTGCAGGATTCGCTCGAGCGTCGGGAATTCGGTGATGTGGTTGGTGCTCAGTTGCAGAACGCGCAAGCGGCAGTCTTGTCGCTCCATCAACTCGGTGAGCCCGGTGGGCCATTGGGTGAGCAGGCAACCGTCCAGGTAGAGGCCTTCAAGGTTGTGCAGCTCTCCCAGCTGTGGGGCGTTCCCCAGCGGGTTGTTCGAAAGGCTCAGTTCACGTAGCGCTCTCATCTGGCTGAAATGTGCCGCCAGGTTCGGCGTCAGGTCGATGGTATTGGCATCGAGCTGCAAGATCTGTAGCGGCAGCTGTGCCAGCAACTGCATGTCGGCGGCGCTCAGGGTCAATCCTGCATGCGAGATGTGCAACGTGTGCAGGCGTTGCATCGCGCCCAGTGCCTCACGGGCGGCGGCGTCGAGCTGGGCAATGGGTGTGCGGGTAATCGCCAGCGCTCGTAGCCCAGGCGCGCTGCGCAGTGCCTGGAACAGCGCACGCATGTCCAATTGCGGATTGTTGGCCAGTTCCAATCGCTGCAAGTTGGGGAAACTCTGCAGGAAGTCTTCGGGAATCGTCTGCAAATGCAGGCTATCCATTGAAAGCTCTGTGATGTGAGGGAACGTGGCGGGCAACGAGGGCAGGGTATCGAGCACGAGGTAATCCAGGTGCAGGCGATTGCCACCGTCGCGGCCCCACGTATGAATGAGCAGGCGGCTGAGCCTTCGGCGGTTGTCGTATTCATCCTCCGTGCCGGTATCGGTCCAGTTTTGCAGCGATTCAACCAGGGTCGTGCGTTGCACGCGAAGCGCTCTGATCTGCCCCGCGACATCGCCATGACGGGCCATGTCTCGGGCCAGTGCGCGGATCTGCTCACGGTTGAGCCCCGGATACAAGCTTTGCAGATGAGTGTGGGTAGCGTCTTGACGGCTTCTGAGCAGGTCAGAAAAACGGAACCTGCCACTGAGCGGATAGCCCATCCGCCCATCACTCAGGCGCATCGGAGAGCGCCAACGGGGTTTGATCGGTTGCTGGCCGATCAATCGGGCCGCCAGGTCCCGGTCTGCTTGCGCTGCTGCAAGACGCTGCGTCGGGCTGGCTTTCGGCTGTTCCACCGCTAGGGCATTGGCCAGCTTCTGGCTATCGGCATTGGCCAGGTTTGTCCGATTCAGACCCAGCAATGCCTGATCCAGCCGGGCACGGGCCTGTAGGCGCCGCGCTTCCTCGGCGATGCGTAACGGCACATGGCCCGCTGCCAGGCGCTTTCCTTCGGCAGCGCTGGCGTTGTCGAGGATGGCCTCCAGAGCATCGACGGGCAATCCGCCAAACTGCCTTTGCAAAGCCTTGGCCGCAGGGCTCAAGTCTGCTGGACGGCCCTTGTAGAGACTGTCGAACACCGACGCGCGCTGGTTCGCCAAATGATCGGCCAGGATATCGTTGAGGGCCGTGGCGTCTTGTGTGGCGGCGCCATTGGCCGACAGCAGCGTGGTGATCGCTTGCGGGGTCATCTGCGAGAAGACGGTTTGGCTCAGTTGACCCTGTTCCAGTTCGGTGCGCGTGATCTTGATTTGCACTTCTCCAGGCGCTTGCGCTGCACCGTAGCGGTTGACCTTGCCCACCGGCTCCGGCCCTTCGAACGCCAGGATGACGTGATCCTGGGGCCAGCCAGGCAGTGTGGGCAGGGCTGGCAGTGCGTAGTGCTTGTAGGCTTCAAGCGGCTGAGCATGGCGCACGCGGGCGATCACATCGTCGGTCTCCTGGTCGATGCGCAGGCGCTTGAGCGCATCGATGAGCAACGCCGGCGGCCGCTGTCCATCGATGTGCACCCGGCGCAGCACATTGGCATCGGTGCCGGTGGCAGCCATGGCCATGATCAGGTCGGCGTCTTCCAGCCCGTCGGTCACATGCCCGAGGCGGCGCATCAGTTGAAGGTCGCTCCAGTCCAGTGGTTGCTCCAGGGCCAGGCGCCAGGCGCCGTGGCCGTTATGGGTCAGACGCGGGCGATAGGCGCCGGTGGTGCTGGGGTGCAGCAATTGCCAATCGCCGTGCTCGTCCTGCTCGAGTGCGTAGGTCTGGCCTTCGATGCGGACGTAATGCTGGCCATCCAGCGTATACAGGCCTTGCGCATCTGCAGACAAATCGCCAGGCAGCTCGACAGGGTTCTGGTAGGCCGCCAGATCAGGGCGCCACAGGCGTTCGCCCCCTTCGTGGTGGATCGATTGCAGGGCATCGACGAAGCCCGATGCCTTCAGTGCCTTGAGCCCCGCACCAATGGCCGCTGCGCTGGCGATGTTGACCACGATGGACTCCACCTGGGCCAGGGCCTCGGCGGTATCGTCATCCTCCCAGGCTTCGATGCCATGGAACACGCTGCCCATGATTTGCGCCGCACCGATGGTCATCATGATCGGGTTGAGCAGCGGAACGAACATCGCCGCGACGTTCAGTACGTCCAGCCCCACCGATAGCCAGTGTTCCAGACGCTCCAGGCGCGACTTGGCCTCAGCGTCGGCGGTGGGCACGGCAATGCTGGCGGCATCGCTTTTGAGCCGGCGCACGTGGTTGTGGTGCAGGGTGATCCAGGGGTTGTCAGGCAGCGCCACGCGCTCGTAGAGGAGCCTGGGGACCTTTTTGTTCAGCCGGACCTTGCGACCGAACAGACGCTTTTCGACGAACAACGCCTGACGCAGTTTGGTGGTCAGGTCCGCCTGCAGGGTGTGGGGGGCCAAATCGATCATCACGCGCAGCAGGTCAGTGTCTTGCATGCGCTTGGCAAGGTCGCTGGCGGCTTGGCTTGCCGAGGCATATTCATGCAAGGAGCCATCGGGTGCGCCGGGGATGTAGACCATGCATGGATTGGTCGCATCGTCCTGGTCCGGGCCGATCAGCAACACCTCGTTCAGTGGCGTCGTGAACAGGCTGATCCGCCAGCATTTTAGTGCCTGGCTTCCATAGCGTGGGCTGGCGGCGCTCTCACATAACTGCAGCAGCGCAGCGTGCCCTGCGACGGTCACGCGATCACGCAGGCGGGCGATCCACGCCTGGACGCATAATTCATCCCGACTGGCCTGGATGGACAGGCGCTGGATCCAGGCCGAGGCAGGCCCCTTGTAGAGGGATTCAACGTGCGTCTGGTACTGCTGGCCAAGGTCCAGGTCGCGGCAGATCTTGACGAACCCAGCGGCGGTGAGCCCCGCCACGGACCCTGTGACAGGGCTTGTATCGGTCTTGCTGCGCTGCAAGGTACTGAAAGGGCCGGCTTCATCGGCGCTTTCGAAGTTGTGCAGCGCCGCCTCCAGTAGGCTGAGTGTGCGTGGCTTGCCATTGGGGTCGCGTTCATAGCGCGCCTGGCCTGTCTGCGCGGCGACGGTGGCGGTCGGTTCGGTCAGGACCTCGAGGACCTGCTTGAACGGCTGGAAATGGTACTGCGCCTGATCGACGGGATCATCGATGCCCAGGCGTTGTTCGAGCAGTGGCTTGCAGAATTCAGTGATGCCCTTGAGCGGCTTCAGCGCATCCTGCAGGGCCTTGCGGCTCGAGTCGCGAAGATCGATAGCTGCGTTCAGGGCCTGTTGGTCCTCGGCGCTGGCTTTGGCGTACCAAGCATGGACTGTGCCATCGGCTTGAAGGTAGTCCTTGCGCAGCCGGCTCAGCACGTCGGGTAGGCGCCGGGCGGGTAGGGCCTTGCACCAGGTCGGCAAGGAACGAACGATCTGCGCGTGATGAAAGGAAGGCTCGGTGGTCATGGTCAACTCCATTGCAAAGAGCGGCCATTGAGCGGCTTCGGTGCCTGGCGCGGGTGATAACGAGATAACACCCAAGGGGTCGGTGTCGAACACGTTACCGTCGGTCGCGGGCCAGCGAGCGTAGGCTGCCTGCGCCAAGGTAGGCTACCGGCCTGATGCGGGGGTACCAGGCCATAGCCAAGGGAGAGAGTTCATGCGTTCGCAGTGCAGTCCCAAGGATCACCTGCTAGACCTCGATGGCGTCGAGATTGCCGTGCGTTGCTGGGGGCCGGAAGACGGCATCCCTGTGTTGGCGTTGCACGGCTGGTTGGACAATGCCGCTTCGTTCGAGCGCTTGGCGCCGCTGCTCGATGGGTGCTTCGTGGTGGCGCCGGACCTGGCCGGCCATGGCCGCTCGGACCATCGTCGCGATGACAGTGGCTACTACTTGTGGGAACACGCCGAGGACATGCTGGCCGTTGTCGACAGCTTGGGCCTTGGGCATTTTCATGTGGTGGCCCATGGCATGGGCACCGGCATCGCCTCGTTGCTGGCGGCGCTCACCAGCAGCATCGCCAGCATGGTCTTTCTCGATGGCATGGGCGCGCCCTTTACCGTGGCCGCGGATGACCGTGTTCAGCATTTGGCCCGGGCCTACCGGCTCAAGCGCATGGTTCGTCGCAGCCGGTTGCAGGGCTTCGCCGAGCCGGGAGGTAGTCAGTTCGATGACCTGGAGTCGGCGCTGCTGCAGCGGCGCAACCGCCTCGACAGTACGTTGTCTTCGGACGCTGCGCGCCTGCTGGCCCTGCGCGACCTGCTGCAGGTGGGCGATGGCTACTGCTGGCGCCACGACCCGCGCCTGGTCTTGCCCGAGCCGATGCCGCTGACCGAGCGTGAAGCCTGTGATTTGTTGCGTCAGATCGCTTGCCCGCTGTACCTGATGCTGGGGCGCCAGGGCGCGTTCGCCGGTGACGGCTTCGAGCAGCGCCAGGGCGCCTTGCCCGAGCATGCCCGGGTCAGCTGGCACCCGGGCGGCCATCATTTCCATCTGGAGGCGCCTGACCGGGCGCTGGTCGACCAGATCCTGCGGGTGTTGGCCAGCCACGATACCGGCCAGTTGCAGCGCCTGGTCAACGAGTAGGCCGCAGACGAGGGGCTGTCGGCGGGCGTTGGGATCGGCTATGTTGCCTGCGTACCTATTTTTGGTCCGCCACAAGGAGCAGCGGCATGCCACCTTTCGTCATCCGGCACATCGATCACATCGTCCTGCGCGTCCAGGATCTGGAGCGCAGCATCGCCTTCTACCGTGACCTGCTTGGCTGTCAGTTGAGCCGAACGCGTGAGGACCTCGGAATGGTCCACCTGGCGGCGGGCACCGCGATGATCGACCTGGTGAACCTCGACGGCCCTCTGGGACGCCCAGGCGGGCCGGCCTCGAACGGGCAGGGCAACAACCTTCATCACTTCTGCCTGCGCATCGAGCCGTTCGACGAACAGGCCCTGACCACCTACCTGCAAGCGGCGGGCGTGACCGTCGAGCCTGCCGAGAAGCGCTATGGCGCCGAGGGCGAAGGCCCCTCGCTGTACTGCTTCGACCCGGACGGCAACCAGGTGGAGCTCAAGGGACCGCTGTCGTGACCGTGGCCCAGGTGCGCCAGCATTGGGTGCAGACGCCGCAAGGCAAGCTGTACGCCGAGGATTGGACACCGCTGGCCGCCCACGGCGCGCCGTTCATTCTGTTGCACGACTCCCTCGGTTGCGTGGCGTTGTGGCGGGAGTTTCCCGAGCGACTGGCACAGGCGACAGGGCGTCGGGTCATCGCCTATGACCGCCTGGGTTTCGGCCGCTCCGACGCTCACCCTGGTCAACTGACCGCGGACTTCGTCCAGGCCGAGGCCCATGAAGGCTTCGCCGCTGTATGTGCCCAGCTTGGGGTCGAGGACTTCGTGGTCTTTGGTCACAGCGTGGGTGGCGGCATGGCCGTGAACTGCGCGGCGGCGTACGCTGCGCAGTGCCAGGGGCTGATCACCGAGTCGGCCCAGGCATTCGTCGAGGCGCTCACCCTGGAGGGCATTCGCGCGGCGGACCAGCAGTTCCGTGATCCTGGGCAGATGCAGCGTCTGGCGCGCTATCACGGTGACAAAGCCCACTGGGTGTTACGCGCCTGGGTCGACAATTGGTTGTCCGAGGCGTTTGCCGCATGGAGCCTCGATGCGCAACTGCCCAACGTGCGCTGCCCGGTGCTGAGCCTGCACGGCGAGCTGGATGAGTTCGGTTCGCCCGCGCATCCGCAGCGCATCACCGACCTTGTCGCCGGGCCGAGCATCCTGCGTCTGCTGCAAGGTTGCGGGCATGTTCCGCACCGTGAACAGCCGGCGGTCGTGCTGGAGACGATCGGTCAGTTCCTGGCCTGACGACCAAACGATCTTTCCCGCGCCGCACTGCTCTAAGAGGGAACTGGCCAACGAAGAGCATCGCCCGTGGTTCGAGCGCCGATTTCCCCACCCGCTACGCCAGCCCAGGCCTTGGCACTGCTGCTATTGGCCGTGGGCTTGGTGGTGGCCTCAGGCCTTGCGCCGAGTCATCGCGCCGACTGGTGGACGGAAAACATCGTCCCGTTGGCGCTGCTGTTGGCCCTGACCCTGGGCTGGCGCTGGCTGCAACTGTCGAGCGCATCCTCTATCGCCATCCTGCTCTTGCTGGCGGTCCATGAGCTCGGCGCGCACTACACCTACGCCGAGGTGCCCTATGACCGTTGGGCGAAGGCGCTGTGCGGTCAGTCTTTGGATGCGGCCCTGGGTTGGCAGCGCAACCAGTACGACCGCTTGGTGCACCTGAGCTACGGCCTGCTGTTCTACAGGCCCCTGCGTGAAACGCTGTGGCGCCTGACCCCCTTGCGCGGCGCCTGGCTGGCCGTGCTGGCGCTGAACCTGGTGTTGGCCAGCTCGGCGCTGTACGAGCTGATCGAATGGGTGGGCGGCCAGTACTTGGGCAAGGACACTGCCCAGGCGTTCGTCGCTACCCAGCGCGACCCGTGGGATGCACAGAAGGACATGGCCCTGGCGCTGCTCGGGGCCTTGGTCAGTTGCCTGTCGGGCCGGCTGCGACATTGAAATCGCTTCGAGAGGCTGGGGCTACTGCGCAGCTCACCGCAGGCTTGGCCAGCTCCTGCATAAATCGCGCTGTACCCGCGTAGGAGCGGCCTTGTGCCGCGAAAGGGGCGCGCAGCGAACCCCGGAACATCGGCAAGCACGACCCGGCCCGGTGCCCTGTGGTCGGGGCTCCATGGCCATGTTGGCAAAGGCGATTATGCTTCAACTGACCCTGCTGCGATCCTGGGCGCTTCGCCTGTCGTGCTTCGCACAATCTGCAAGTCCTAGGGCCTGGGTGTACGGGTGAATTGCATGGGAGGCACCTGCGGCCTGCAACCTCGAGACGGAGGCAACCCATGGCGGTCATCGACAGCACATCCACGGGCAGTAGCGCGCCCCAACGCGGCATCACTCGGGAGGAGCGCAAGGTCATCTTCGCCTCGTCCCTCGGCACCGTGTTCGAATGGTACGACTTCTACCTCTACGGCTCCCTGGCGGCGATCATCGCCAAGCACTTCTTCGCTGGGGTCAACGAGACCACCTCCTTCATCTTCGCCTTGCTGGCCTTTGCCGCCGGGTTTGCCGTGCGGCCGTTCGGCGCCATCGTGTTCGGCCGCCTGGGCGACATGATCGGGCGCAAGTACACCTTCCTGATCACCATCGTCATCATGGGCCTGTCCACTGCAGTGGTGGGCGTACTGCCCGGCTACGCCAGCATCGGCGTGGCGGCGCCGATCATCCTCATCACCCTGCGCCTGCTGCAGGGCCTGGCGCTGGGTGGCGAATATGGCGGTGCGGCTACCTATGTGGCCGAGCATGCGCCCAAGGGCAAGCGTGGATTCTTCACCTCATGGATCCAGACCACCGCGACCCTGGGGCTGTTTCTCTCGCTGCTGGTGATCCTGGCTTGCCGCACGTTGTTGGGTTCGGAGGCCTTCGAGGCTTGGGGCTGGCGCATCCCGTTCGTGCTGTCGATCCTGTTGCTGGCGATCTCGGTGTACATCCGCATGCAGCTCAACGAGTCGCCGGTGTTCATGAAGATGAAATCCGAAGGCAAGGCCTCCAAGGCGCCGCTGACCGAGTCCTTCGCCCGCTGGGACAACCTCAAGGTGGTGATCATGTCACTGCTCGGCGGCACGGCCGGCCAGGCGGTGGTGTGGTACACCGGGCAGTTCTACGCGCTGTTCTTCCTGCTGCAGATGCTCAAGATCGACCCGCAGACCGCCAACCTGCTGATCGCAGGCTCGCTGTTGATCGGCACACCGTTCTTCATCCTGTTCGGCAGCCTGTCCGACCGCATCGGCCGCAAGAAGATCGTCATGGCCGGCTGCATCATCGCCGCGCTGACGTACTTCCCGATCTTCAAAGCCTTGACCGAGTACGGCAACCCGGACGTGTTCGTCGCCCAGGAGCAGAACCCGGTGGTGGTGATCGCTGACCCGGACCAGTGCGCGTTCCAGTTCGACCCGGTGGGCAAGGCCAAATTCACCAGTTCTTGCGACATCGCCAAGAGCTTGCTGGCCAAGCGCGCCATCCCTTACCAGAACGAGCGCGCCGAGCCTGGCAGCGTGGCGCAGATCCGCATCGGCGAGCGGGTGATTCCAAGTTTCGAGGGCGGTGCGATGGCCGCGGCGGACTTCAAGGCCCAGAGCGAGGGCTTCACGGCCACCCTGGGCAGCGCGCTTAAGGAGGCGGGCTACCCTGAAAAAGCCGACCCGGCCAAGACCCATTACCCGATGGTGCTGTTGCTGCTGACCCTTCTGGTGATCTACGTGACCATGGTCTATGGCCCGATCGCCGCCTGGCTGGTGGAGCTGTTCCCAGCGAGGATCCGCTACACCTCGATGTCATTGCCGTACCACATCGGCAATGGCTGGTTCGGCGGGTTCCTGCCGACCGTGGCGTTCGCCATGGTGGCTGCGACCGGGGACATCTACTACGGGCTGTGGTATCCGATCGTCATTGCGGTGATGACGGCGGTATTGGGCACATTCTTCCTGCCGGAGACCAAGGACCGGGATATCCATCACGCCTGAAGGGCGCGCAGTCGAAGGGGCGTAGAGCGCCCCTTCGTAGGTAGATTGTCCACGCCTCAATCGAAACACCCGCGCAAGGCGTAGCGATAGCCGATGTCCACGCCTGAGCTATCGCCTCGGGCGTGGGTCTGTTTCAGCACGAACTCGAAGGCCGGTTCGTACAGCCCGTCGCGCAGTACGGCGCCGGCCAGCACCTCCACCCGGTACCAGCCGTTGTCCAGTTCGATGATCGGCCGCCCGGGTTGCTGGTAGCGCGCCAGCAGATCGCCCAGGGTCTTGGGGGTGAAGTGCTGCAGGATGCGCCAGGTGAACAGCATCAATGAACGGTGCTCCACCCGCAGCACATAACCCGGTCGGCGGTGCTTGAGGCGGCTACCGGGGGCGAGCAGGGCAGGCGTGTCGTCACCCAGGCTGAAGATGATCCGGTAGGGCAGGTTCTCCACCCCGGCCAGGGGCAGCACAACGCCCTCGAGCACCGCCTGGTCGCCGCTGTCGCCACGGGTGAAGGCGCGGGCCAGGTCGTCGGGCAGGGCGTGTTCTTCCTTGAAGCGATGAAGCAACTGGATATCGCCAAGGATGAAGTAGTCGATCAGGTCGTTCTGGACTTCGCTGAATTCGTAGCGCATCGGATTTTCCTTGTTATGGCTGCGCTGTGAGGGACAGCTGACTGTAGCGCAAGGCCCTCGCGGCTGTCTTCAGACTGCCTTCAGGTTCGCTGCCGATACTCCCCCCATCGAATCTTCCCCTGGGGGAACCCCATGATCGACGAACATTGGCGCGCCTTGTTTCCCCTGGCGATCGGCACCCATGCCGACCGCGGCTTGGCGCATCTGACCTTGAGCCTTGCCAACGAGCCCGGCCGTAGCCAACTAGAACACTTCATCCACCAGCGTTTTGCCTCGGTCCACCACGCCGATGTCCACCACTACCTGCCGGAACTCCTGGGCCTGGCCGACAGCCACGGGCGTTTGATCGCCGCTGCTGGTATGCGCCTGGCGGGAGAGGGCGCGCTGTTTCTGGAGCGCTATCTGGACGAGCCGGTGGAACGCGCGGCCTCGCGCCTGGCCGGTGGCCCGGTGAGCCGGGAACAGGTGGTGGAAGTGGGCAACCTGGCAGCGCTCAGCGCCGGCAGTGCGCGCATCATGATCATCGCCGTGACCTGGTTGCTGGCCGCCCGAGGGCTGGACTGGGTCGCCTTCACCGGCGCTGCAACGCTGGTCAACAGCTTTCACCGCCTGGGGCTGGTGCCCACCTTGCTGGCTGACGCCGATCCGGGCCGGCTCAATGGCGAGCGCGACCACTGGGGCAGCTATTACAGCCAGCATCCGCACGTGTTCGCCGGCAGCATCGGCCTGGGGCATGCGGCGCTGACCCAGGCCGGTGTGTTCCAGCGTCTGGGGTTGCCCGCCGCGTTCCAGGAGGCCGGCCATGCAGCATGAGGCGCAGGCGTTCGCCGAAATACTGCAACAGCACGCCCGCGATCGCGGTGGGCAAATCGCGGTGCAGGGTGCCACGGGCCGCTTCGATTATGGCCAGCTGTTGAGCGAGGTCGAGCAGCGTGCAGCGTGGTTGCGCAGCCAGGCGCCCGGTACGTTCGCCCTGGCCCTGGACAACGGCCCCCAGGCGCTGTTCTGGGACCTGGCGGCGCTGTTGGCCGAGCGGCCCTGCGTGATCGTGCCGCCGTTCTTCAGCCCGGCGCAGGTCCGTCATTGCCTGGACGACAGCGGCGTGACCCTGGTCCTGGCCGAGCCGGGGTTTGTGCCGGCGCTGCAGGCGGCGGGCTTCAGCGAAGCCGAGGGCTTCTGGTCCCGCCAGGTGGGCGGGGGCCATGCCTTGCCGGCAGGCACCGCCAAGATCACTTACACCTCCGGCAGCACCGGCGCCCCCAAGGGCGTCTGCCTGGGAAGCGATGCGCTGCTGCGTGTGGCCCGCGAGTTGGAAGCGGCCAGCCGCCCGACAGCACCGGGGAAGTACCTGGCAGTGCTGCCCCTGGGCGTGCTGCTGGAGAACCTCGGCGTCTACGCTGCCTTGCTGGCTGGCGCCTGCGTGATGATCTACCCGCAGGCGCAACTGGGCTTGCAGGGCGCAGGGCAGGTCGACTGGAAGCGTTTGCTGGGCAGCATCGCCTTGAGCGGCACTGAAAGCCTGATCCTGGTGCCGCAGTTGCTGCTGGGCCTGGTGAGTGCCATCGAGCGCGGCCTGACCCGGGTCGGGCCTTTGCGCTTCGTGGCCGTGGGCGGCGCACGCGTGGCGCAGAGCCTGTTGGCCCGGGCCGAAGCGGTCGGCTTGCCGGTCTTCGAAGGGTATGGATTGTCCGAGTGCGCCTCGGTGGTGTGCCTCAACCGACCCGGCGCCCGACGCCCCGGCAGTGTCGGGCGACCCTTGCCCCACGTGCAGGTGCGCATTGGCGAGGACGGCGAAGTGCTGGTGGCCGGCTCGAC
Organism: Pseudomonas sp. NY15354; assembly: GCF_048068075.1. Classification (NCBI taxonomy): domain Bacteria; kingdom Pseudomonadati; phylum Pseudomonadota; class Gammaproteobacteria; order Pseudomonadales; family Pseudomonadaceae; genus Pseudomonas; species Pseudomonas sp. NY15354. Next base: position 138,386 of record NZ_JBLUPV010000009.1, on the reverse strand, counting down.
CCTGCTGGGCTACCTGGGCGAGCCGCCGTTCACCGGGCAATGGTGGCCAACGGGTGATATCGGCCATTTCGACGACGATGGCTTCCTGTACCTGGCAGGACGCAAGAAGAACCAGTTCATTACCAGCTTCGGACGCAACGTCAACCCTGAGTGGGTCGAGGCCGAGCTGACCCAGGGTGGCGTGATTCTCCAGGCCTTCGTGCATGGCGAGGGTTTGGCGCACAACCTGGCGCTGCTCTGGCCGCTGGACCCAAGCTGCGACGACGCGCTGATCGAACAGGCGGTGGCGCAGTGCAACGCGGGCCTGCCGGACTATGCCCGTGTCCACACCTGGCGACGCCTGCCCGAACCCTTGAGCGTTGCCAATGCAACCCTGACCGCCAATGGCCGACCGCGCCGGGACGAGATCCTGCGGCGCTATCACGGCCTGTTATCCGCTATCGATGTCCCATGAGGTCTGTCATGTCTTTCTTCGAAACCTTGCAAGCACGTACCGCCCCGCAACGCGACGCCCTGTTCGGTGTACCGGTCATTCGCGAGGCGCTCGCCGGTGCCGTCAGCCTGGAGGGCTATGTGGCCTTCCTCACCCAGGCCTACCACCACGTGCGCCATACCGTGCCGCTGATGATGGCCTGCGGTGCACGACTGCCCGCGCGCCTGGAATGGCTGCGCGGTGCGGTGTGCGAGTACATCGACGAGGAGTACGGCCACGAACGCTGGATCCTCAATGACATCGAGGCCTGCGGTGGCGACCCTGACCGGGTGCGTGACAGCCGCCCTGCGCTGCCGATCGAACTGATGGTGGCGTTTCTCTACGACACCATCGCCCGGGGCAACCCGGTGGGGTTGTTCGGCATGGTCAACGTGCTCGAAGGCACCAGCATCGCCTTGGCCACCCAGGCCGCCGGGACCCTCCAGAGCAGCCTGGCCTTGCCGGACAAAGCCTTCAGCTACCTAAGCTCCCATGGCGCCTTGGATCAGGACCACATGGCCACCTACCGCGGGCTGATGGATCGGCTGGACCAACCCGAGGACCAGGAGGCGGTGATCCATGCCGCCCAGGTGGTGTACCGCCTGTACACCGAGATGTTCCAGGGACTGCCGCGTGCCACCGGGCAAGAGGTGCGCCATGCGTCTGCCTGAATGCACGGCGGTATTGACCGGGGCCAGCGGAGGCATCGGCCTGGAGCTGGCGAGCCAGTTGTGCGCCGCCGGTGCCCGGGTGCTGGCGGTCAGCCGACACATGGGGCCGCTGGCTGCCCTGATGAACCGCTACCCCCAGCAATTGCGCTGGCAATCAGCCGACTTGCGCAGCCCTGCCGGTCGCCAGGCCGTGATCGCTGCGGCGCGGGCCTACGGCGGGGCCAATCTGCTGATCAACGCCGCTGGGGTCAATCGCTTCGCGCTGTTCGAGCAGCTCGACGAAGCGGCGCTGGATGACCTGATCGACCTCAACATCAAGGCCACCCTGCAGCTGACCTGCGGGCTGCTGCCGCTGTTGCGCGAGCAGCCCCGGGCGTTGGTGGTGAACGTTGGCTCCATCTACGGCTCGATCGGCTATCCCGGCTATGCCACGTACAGCGCCAGCAAGTTTGCCTTGCGCGGGTTCTCCGAAGCCCTGCGCCGGGAGCTTGCCGACACCTCGGTGAACGTGCTGTACGCCGCGCCCCGGGCGACCCGTACCAGCATGAACAGCAGCGCCGCCACCGCCCTGAACCAAGCCCTGAAGGTCGGGATGGATGATCCAGGCGATGTCGCCAAGGCCGTGCTCGACGCGGTGCAGGCCGAGCGCAGCGAGCTGTACCTGGGCTGGCCGGAAAAACTCTTCGTGCGCTTGAACGGCATGCTGCCCGGCCTGGTCGACCGGGCTTTACGCAAGCAATTGCCGCTGATCCGCCGCTACAGCGATGCCAACAGCAAGGAGTCGAACAAATGAGATACCTGATCCTCGCCGGCCTGCTGGTCGCCGCTCCGTTCACGTGGGCACTGGATCCGGCAGGCACCCAGCGCCTGACGGATGTCCAGCAGCGCTGGGCACAGATCCAGTACACCCTGCCCAAGGCCCAGCGCGCCGATGCGCTGGAAAAACTGGCCGTCGACAGCGGTGCATTCGTGCGTCAGTACCCAAGCTCGCCCGAGGCGCTGATCTGGGACGGCATCGTCAACAGCAGTTGGGCCGGAGCCACGGGTGGGCTGGGGGCGCTGGGCAAGGTCAAGGCTGCCCGCGCCAGCCTGGAGAAGGCGATCGCCATGGACCCTACTGCCCTGCAAGGTTCGGCCTATACCAGCCTGGGGGCGTTGTACGACCAGGTACCGGGCTGGCCCATCGGCTTTGGCGACAGCGACAAGGCCGAGGCGATGCTGCGCAAGGCCCTGACGCTCAACCCCGAGGGGATCGACAGCAATTACTTCTGGGCCGATCATCTGGTGCGCGAAGGGCACTATGCCCAAGCGCGCGAGGCCCTGCACAAGGCATTGCAGGCACCTGCGCGGCCCGGCCGGGAACTGGCTGATAAAGGCCGACGCCAGGAAATCGATGCTTTACTCAAAAGCATCCAGGACAAACAGGACTGAGTATGCGGCTGCTGCTGGTGGAGGATGACAGGGCACTGGGGGAGGGGATTTGCGACGGACTGCGCCAGGAGGGCTATACCCTCGATTGGTTGCAGGATGGCATCAATGCGCTGCATGCCCTTCGCCATGAGCCGTTTGACCTGGTGGTGTTGGATTTGGGGCTGCCCCGCCTGGATGGCGTCGAACTGCTGCGGCGCGTGCGCGTCGATGGCAATGCGGTGCCAGTGCTGATCCTCACGGCGCGTGACGCCACCGAGGACCGGATCGCAGGGCTGGACGCCGGGGCCGACGACTACCTGATCAAACCGTTCGATCTCAACGAACTCAAGGCCCGCCTGCGCGCCTTGCTGCGCCGCAGTGCCGGCCGGGCCCGGCTGGTGATCGAGCATGCCGGCGTGGCGCTGGACCCGGCCACCCAGCAAGTCAGCTACAACGGCCAGGCGGTGGTGCTCACGCCCAATGAGTACCGGCTGCTGCACGAGCTGCTGGCCCAGCCGGGCAAGGTATTCACCCGCGAGCGCCTGACCCAACTGCTGTATGGCTGGGGCGAAGAGCCGGAGAGCAATACCCTGGAAGTGCACATCTATCACCTGCGCAAAAAACTGTTCAACGGGCTGATCCGCACCGTGCGTGGCATCGGCTACCTGGTGGAAGGCAAGCCATGAGCTCGCTGCGCCGACGCACCCTGTGGCGGGTGATGCTGGTGCTGGTGCTCGGCAGCGCCTTGCTGGCCTTGTACAACTACCATGACAGCCGACACGAGATCGCCGAGGTCTATGACGCTCACTTGGCGCAGAATGCCCGTTTGTTGCAAGGGGTCCTGAGCCTGCCGCTGCACGGGCAGCGCCGCGAGGACCTTTACCAGGCCTTCGATGCAGCCTTGGGCAAGGCGGGGCGACGTCGTGTCGGGCATCCGTATGAGAGCAAGCTGGCGTTCCAGGTGTGGAGCGATGACGGCGTGGTGATGGTCAATACCCCGAGCGCGCCGACATTCGTCACGCGCCCGAGCACGCCGGGGTTTTCCGATCTGGTGGTCGATGGGCGCAAGTGGCGCAGTTTTGTCCTGCCCGTTCCCGAGCAGCATTGGGTGATCTGGGTGGGCGAGCGTAGCGATGTGCGCGACGACCTGGTCGGGCGCATCGTGCGCCATACCCTCTTGCCGTTTCTGTTGGGCAGCCTGGCCCTGGCGCTGTTGGTCTGGCTGGCCATCGGTCGCGCCCTGATGCCGCTGCAGAACATGGCCCAGGTCATTCGCGCGCGGCACGCCGAATCCCTGGCGCCGCTGCAACTGGTCCCGTTGCCCCGGGAGCTCGAGCCGATGCAGGCCGCCATCAACCGCTTGTTGACGCAGATCGAGCAGTTGCTGCGCCGCGAGCACCGCTTCATCGCCGACGCCGCCCACGAGATGCGCACGCCCTTGGCGATTCTGCGCCTGCATGCGCAGAACGCCCAGGGCGCCACTACCGAAGAGGAGCGGCAAAAGGCGCTGGGCTTTCTGATCGCAGGCGTGGACCGCCTTGGCCGGGTGGTCAACCAACTGCTGACCTTGGCCCGCCTGGAACCGCGCCTGGCGCAGCGCACCCGGGAGCGGGTCGACCTGGAAGCCTTGGTGACCGAACATCTCGCCCAACTGGCGCCCTGGATACTCGAACAGGGCCAGGAACCTTCGCTGGATATCGCCCCCGGCGACTATCACCTGGCGACTGACGCCGGTGCCCTGACCATTGCCCTGCAGAACCTGGTGACCAACGCAGTGAATCACTCACCACCTGGCGGGCGGGTCCGCGTATCGCTGGCGCGGGTGGGTGAACAGGTGTTGCTCTGCGTGGAGGATGAAGGGCCCGGTATCGACGAAGCAGACCTCGAGCGGGTGTTCGAGCGCTTCTACAGCAAGGATTCGAGCAATGGCGCGGGGCTGGGGCTGTCGATCGTCAGCATGATCGCCAAGCGCCTGGGTGGCAGCGTGCAGCTGTGCAACGTCGCCCCGCACGGGTTGCGGGCGACCTTGCGCTTGGAGGCCGGCACGCCTCAGTGACGTTGGGCGATCTGGATCAGGTTGCCGCAGGTGTCGTCGAACACAGCCACGGTCACCGGGCCCATGGCGGTCGGCGGTTGGGTGAAGCGCACCCCGGCTGCGCACAGGCGGGTGTATTCGGCCTGGATATCGCGCACCCCGAAGGACGTCGCGGGGATGCCATCCTGCTTGAGGGCGGTTTTGTAGGTCTTGGCGGCGGGATGGGCATCGGGTTCGAGCAGCAGCTCCACACCGTTGGGGTCATTGGGCGAGGTGAGAGTCAGCCAGCGATGTTGCCCCATGGGAATGTCATGCTTGGGCTCGAAACCCAGCACATAGTGGTAGAAGGCAAGGGCCTTGGCCTGGTCATCGACCAGGATGCTGGTGATCACGATCTTCATAGGCGTGCGTCCGATCTGCGGGCAGTTACCTGCAAGTAAAGACGCTCTGGACCCGTTCACCACTCCCTATATGGGTGAGTCCACTATTGCATTCGCGGGTAAACCCGCTCCCACAAGGGCGGCGGCGTGCCCGCGAATGCGCACCCGCCGCCGCTGCAGGCACGGCGCCAGGTTTGAGAGCAACACAGAAACCTGTGGGAGCGGGTTTACCCGCGAATGCGCCGGTGAATCCACCTTCATATTCGCGGGCGAGCTGGAGCTCGGAACCGCCGCTCCCAACGTCATCTCGCCCGCATGTTGAAAGGGCCGCGAAGCGGCCCCTGTGATCAATGTTGACGCAGAAACGCCAGCAACTGCTGGTTGACCTGCTCGGCCGCCTCCATCTGCACCATGTGTCCCATGCCCGCGATCACCACTGCCTCGGCCTCCAGCCCTTGGGCATGGCTGGCCGGAATGATCGCGTCCTCGCTGCCCCAGATCACCAGCACCGGATGCTGGCCCAGGACGCCGCGCAGGTCGTGCCGCTGCCGGTCACTCTCGGCAAGGGCCGCGGCCAGTTGGCGCAAGGCGCTGTCGACCCCTTCCAGGCGCTTGAACTTGAGCATGTCCTCGAGCATCTGCCGGGTCACCAGGCCCGGGTCGGCGAACAGCTGGCTCATCGCGGGCTTGAGGGCGTTGCGGCTGCCTGCCTCGACGAAGGCGCGCAGGTAGCCGCCATTGATCGCCTCGCCCAGGCCGGCGCTGGCGATCAGCCCCAGGCTCGCCACCCGTTGCGGGGACAGGCGGGTCAGGTTAAGGCTCACTGCGCCGCCCATGGAATGGCCGACGAAATGGGCGCGGGGGATGTCCAGATGGTCGAGCAACGCCAAAACCGCTTCGCTCAGCTCATCCAGATCACCCCTTTGCAGGGCCTTGGTCGATTCGCCGTGGCCGGGCAGGTCCAGGGCGATGACACGGCGCTCGCAGGCCAAGGCGGGGTGATTGAACAGCCAGTTATTGAGGTCGCCACCAAAGCCATGCACCAGCACCAGCGGCGTGCCGCCTTCGCCGAGCTCGAACCAGCGCAGCAGACGACCGCCCACTTCGGCCTTCTGCGGTGCCGGCCCCTGGGCCTGTTCACCGCCACCTTCGGCGACGAACTCGGCTTGAAAGCGCTGCACCACGGCGTCGATCTGCGCCTCGTCGGCTTCACCCTCCACCACCACCGCGAGCAGGGCGCCCACCGGCAGGGTTTCGTCGGGCTGCGCCACGACCCGGCGCAGCACGCCGCTGAACGGCGCCTCGACACTGCTGCTGATCTTGTCGGTCTCCACGTCCAGCACTTCATCGCCTTTGTTGATGAGGTCGCCTTCCTGCTTGAGCCAGGTGTCGACCCGGCCTTCGGTCATCGACAGGCCCCATTTGGGCATGGTCAGGGTATGGATCTGGCTCATGCGGCGCTCCTCGTGGCTTCGATCACCTTGCGCACGGCGGTTTCGATCTTCGCCGCGTCAGGTATGTACAAGTCTTCGAGCGCGTCCGAGAAGGGCACCGGCGTGTGCGGTGCGGTCACCATCTCGATCGGGCCCTTGAGGGCGCCGAAGGCCTTCTGCGCGACCAGCGCACTGATGTCGGTGGCCATGGAGCAGCGCGGGTTGGCTTCGTCGATCACCACAAGGCGTCCGGTCTTCTCGACGCTTTCTAGGATGCTGTCCTCATCCAGCGGGCTGGTGGTGCGCAGGTCCAGCACTTCGCAGTCAATGCCCTGGCGCGCCAGGTGGGCGGCCGCCTCCATGGCCACGTGGACCATGCGGCCATAGGTCACCAGGGTCACGTCATCGCCGTCACGCAGGAAATTGGCTTCACCGAAGGGGATGCTATAGACCTCCTCGGGCACCTCGCCCTGCATGCCATAGAGCAATTTGTGCTCGCAGAAGATCACCGGGTCGTTGTCGCGGATCGCCTGGATCAACAAACCCTTGGCGTCGTAAGGCGAGGAGGGGCAGACCACCTTCAGGCCCGGGATGTGCGTCCACAGCGAAGTGAGCATCTGCGAATGCTGTGCGGCAGCGCGCAGGCCAGCGCCGTACATGGTGCGCATCACCAACGGGGTGACTGCTTTGCCGCCGAACATGTAGCGAAATTTCGCCGCCTGGTTGAGGATCTGGTCCAGGCAGCAACCGGCGAAGTCGACGAACATCAGTTCGCACACTGGGCGCAGGCCTTGGGTCGCGGCGCCCACCGCGGCGCCCACGTAACCGATTTCCGACAAGGGCGCATCCAGCACGCGGCCAGGGAACTGGTGGTAAAGGCCCTTGGTGACGCCGAGCACACCGCCCCAGGCATCGTCTTCACCGGGCGCACCCGCGCCGCCGGCCACGTCTTCGCCAATGATGAACACGGTGCTGTCGCGGCGCATTTCCTGGGCCAGGGCTTCGTTGATGGCCTGCTGGTAGCTGATCTTTCTTGCCATGGTGGTTCTCCTGTTGTTCTTGTAATTCGCAGCTCACGGGTAGGCGACGTAGACGTCGGTGAGCAGGTCGGCGGGCTGCGGCTTGGGATCGGACTTGGCGCGGCGTACGGCGTCTTCGATCAGGTCCTCGACGCGGGCATCGATGGCATCGAGCTGCGCATGGCTGAGCAGGCCGGCGCGGGTGGTCTTGTTGCGAAACTGCAGCAGGCAATCGCGCTGCTCGCGCAGGTTTTTCACCTCGTCCGGGGCGCGGTAGGTCTGGGCATCGCCCTCGAAGTGGCCGTAGTAGCGGCTGAGCTTGACCTCGATCAGCGAGGGGCCTTGCCCTGCGCGGGCGCGTTCGATGGCGGCGCCCGCAGCCTCGTGCACGGCGAAGAAGTCAAAGCCGTCGATGGTCACCCCAGGCATGCCGAAGCCTGCGGCGCGGTCGGCGATGTGATCGCAGGCCACCGACCAGGTCGAGGCGGTGGCTTCGGCGTAGCCGTTGTTTTCGGCGACGAAGATACACGGCAGGTTCATGATCGAGGCCAGGTTCATCGCCTCGAACACCGCACCTTCGTTGGAGGCGCCATCGCCGAAGAAGGCCACCGACACGTCATCGCGCCCCTTGATCTTGGCAGCCAGCGCAGCGCCGGCCACCAAGGGAGCACCGGCACCGACGATGCCATTGGCCCCGAGCATGCCTTTTTCCAGGTCGGCGATGTGCATCGAGCCGCCCTTGCCGCCACAGACGCCGGTCTTCTTGCCGTAGATCTCGGCCATCATCCCGTATACGTCCACGCCCTTGGCGATGCAGTGGCCATGGCCACGGTGGGTCGAGGCGATGCAGTCGCTGTCGCGCAGGTGGGCCATGACCCCAGCGGCGGAGGCCTCCTCGCCGGCATAGAGGTGCACGAAACCTGGGATTTCGCCGGTGGCGAATTCCACGTGCAGGCGTTCTTCGAAGGCGCGGATGGTGCGCATCACTTCATAGGCATGCAGCAATTGTTCGGAACTGAGGTGAGTGGACATCTTGTTGTTCTCCAGGGTTGTCTCAACACAGGTTTGCAGCGAAGTGCCGATGATCGCGAGGGATCGCCAGCAAGTGATGGCGGGCGGCGTAGGCCAGCACGGCCTCCACGTCCACGGTAAGCGGGCCATTGGCGTCGAGGGTGACGGTGGGGGTGTCGTGCTCGGCGAACTCGATCTCCCGTTCCCCATCCAGGGCCAAGGTGCCGCTGGCGAGGGTCAGGGGGTAGGCGACGTCGGGTTCCAGCGGGCCGGATGCGCTGATGCCGCAGGCCTGCAGCAGGCCAGGGGCCACAGGCGCGAGCAGGGCTTGCTGGCTGTCCGCGTCCAGGTGCACCCAGGCGCCATGCCGATCCTGGCGCGATACCGGGCACCACAGCCCGCACAGGGCGGAAAGGCCGATGGCGTGGGGTTCGGCGAAACAGGCGAACACCTCGGCCAGGTCCTCGCTGCGGCTCAGCGCGCGGGCGCCGATGAAGCGCTGGGGCGATACCGCGACTTCCACCAATGCCCATTCGCACAGGCTCTGCTCGGGCACGCGCACCAGCAGGCGCTTGTTGCGACGCAGGCCGATGCCGGCCGGGACCCGACCACTGGCCTGCAAGCCACCAGCCAGCCCGGCGCTGGTGGCCTCGCGCAGCTCGGGGAAGGCATTGTTGGTGCCGGTGGACAAGGTCAGCAGCGGCACATCACCGGCCTCGGCGGCGACCGCCTTATGGGTGCCATCGCCACCGAGCACGGCGATCATGGTCACGCCGCACTCGACCATGCGCCGGGTGGCCAGGCGCGTATCGGCCACGGTCTGGGTGAGCGGCAGGTCGAGCAGGTGCAGCGCGGGCCAGTGTTGGCTGCGGGCGACCGGGCCGACACTGGCCTTGAGCACGGCGGCGGCGATGCCGGTCATGTCGGTCGGCAGCAGCACCTTGGCGATGCCGGTGGCGCCGAAGGCGGCAAGCAGGCGCTGGATGGTCGAGGCCTTGTCGGTGCTCGAGTACAGCCCGGCGTTGGCGGTCAGGCGGCGCAGGTCGCGACCGGAGGCCGGGTTGGCGATGATGCCGATGGTCGGGGCAGGTTGCGTCATGGCGCACCTCGGTTTCTTGTTTGCCAGGGCTAGAGCAAGCGCGGTGCCAGGTTTGCCGGGTCCACCGGCAACGCCCGTGGCAGAGCGTTTCTGACTCCCAGGGGCCGCTGTCTGTGCACTGCCGAGCGAGACGCCGGGTGCCAACCAGGCCGGGGCGCAGGCGAGACGCTGAGACGCAGCGTCTCAGGCCGGCCGATGATCACGCGACGCTTGTCGGACAGTGCCTTGAGGCGCTTAATGGCCGCACAACGACAAGAACACGAGACCGGAGGCCCAATGCTTGCCGCGAACTCCCGAGCCCATGTCGACTGCGTCAGCCGGGTGCTGAAAAACGCCGAGCGCCTGCCCCAGGCCCCGGTGCCGACGCTGATCCTCGACTCGTGGCGCCGCTCCATGGACCTGTACCGCCTGGACCCCGGCTCCTTGCAGGGGCCGCGCATCCTGTCCCAGGCGGTGCTCAACGAGTGCCGCGAGCGCGCCGAGCTGTTCCTGCGCATTGCCAGCGACGCCGTGGCCCGGTTGCACGCACAGGTGCGCGGCGCCGACTACTGCGTGCTGCTCACCGACGCCCAGGGGCGAACCATCGACTATCGGGTCGAGTCGGCCATCCGCAACGACTGCCGCAAGGCCGGGCTGTACCTGGGCACGTGCTGGTCGGAAGGCGAAGAGGGCACCTGCGGGGTGGCGGCGGTGTTGACCAGCAAGGCGCCCATCACGGTGCACAAGCGCGACCACTTTCGCGCCGCCTTCATTGGCCTGACCTGCACGGCTGCGCCGGTGTTCGATCCTCAGGGGGAATTGCTGGGCGTGGTGGACGTGTCCGCCTTGCAGTCACCGGACGACCGTCGCAGCCAGCACCTGATCCGTCAGTTGGTCGAGCAGACCGCGCGCGAGATCGAGAACGCGTTCTTCATGCACAGCGCCCAGGGTCACTGGGTGATGCGCGCCCATGGCACCCCCGGCTACGTGGAAAGCCAACCGGACTACCTATTGGCTTGGGATGCCGACGGTCGTCTGCAGGCGATCAACAGCCTGGCCCGCCAGCGCCTGTTGGCGGGGCTTGGGCGGCTGCCGATGCACATTGGCGAGCTGTTCGACCTCGACCAACTGCGCCATGCCAGCGACGCGAGCGCCCAGCGCCTGCCGGGCTGGGGTGGGCTCTATGGCCGTGTCAGCGCGCCCCAGCGCCGGGCTCGGCCAGCGGCGCCCCGGCAGGCCCAGGATGCGCGCATCGAACAGCACCTGCGTCTGGCCACGCGGGTGAAGGACTGCAACCTGGCGGTGTTGGTGCAGGGCGAGACCGGAGTGGGCAAAGAAGTCTTCGCCCGCCAGGTGCACCAGCAAAGCCTGCGTCGCGAAGGCCCGTTCATCACCCTCAACTGCGCGGCGATCCCGGAAAACCTCATCGAGAGCGAACTGTTCGGTTATGTGGCCGGGGCCTTCACCGGCGCTTCGGGCAAGGGCATGCAGGGCCTGTTGCAGCAGGCTGATGGCGGTACGCTGTTCCTCGATGAGATCGGTGACATGCCATTGAACCTGCAGACCCGCCTGTTGCGCGTGCTGGCCGAGGGTGAGGTGGCGCCGTTGGGCGCGGCACGCCGCCAGCGTGTGGACATGCAGGTGATCTGCGCCACCCACCGGGATCTGGCGGCGATGGTGGCCGAAGGGCGTTTTCGCGAGGACCTGTATTTTCGCCTGGCCAATGCCCGCTTCGAGTTGCCACCGCTGCGCGAGCGCCACGACCGCTTGGGGTTGATCCACCAACTGCTGGCCGAGGAAGCCGAGGCCTGTGGCGTCGATGTGAGGCTGACGGACGCGGCGCTCGAAGCGCTGCTGACCTATCGCTGGCCGGGCAACCTGCGTCAGCTGCGCCAGGTGCTGCGCTATGCCTGCGCGGTGTGCGATGGCGGGCAGGTGAGGTGCGAGGACCTGCCCGAAGCGGTGCGCGGCGAGGGGACGACAGCTGCCGACAGTGTCTGCGACCCAGCGCGCCAGTTGCTGCTCGACGCGTTGATCCGGCATCGCTGGAAGCCGGCGGACGCGGCCAAGGCGCTGGGCATCTCCCGAGCGACCCTGTACCGGCGAGTGCATGAGCACCACATCGAGATGCCGAGGATGAAAGGCTAGCCTGTTCACCTGCGCGGCCCCATTCGCGGGTAAACCCGCACACAGGTTCTCCGGTGTTCTCAACAACACCGCTGTGTCTGTGGGAACTGCGCCAGGGCTGGTATTTGCACGGCTGAGCCCCGGCGCTGACCTGCGGGTTTACCCGCGAATAGGCCGGAACTGTCAACAAATAATTAGCTTATTTGCCGTTGCCGTTGATGCGCGATGGAACAGGCACCACCAATCGCGACCTCAGGAGGCCGAGTGGAGGTGTCTGGAGGGGCAGGCGCATAGCGCCCTTCGGCGAGAGCCGAAGTCGCGAGATGGAGGCTGGCGCAGCCAGCCGGAGGCCGCGAAGCCCCGCAAGGCAATGAAGAGGGAACCCCGCCACGGGCGGGGCTGATGTGGGAGCCAGCGGCTTTGCCTACTTTTGCCCAAGAGCAAAAGTAGGTCGCCGTAAAGGCGAAAAGCGCCAGTGGCGCCACCACCAAACCGGATATTCACACAACCTGAAAGCCCAAGCCCAACTCACCCCCGCTGCGCAAGCCGTTCCTGTTGTTCGCCAAACGTGCGGAGCTCAAGTACGGCATCTCTGCCCGCGAGCTGTTGGTCGAGCTAGGCCGCCGAGGCACCGTAGGCGGCCAGGAAGACATGATCGAAGACCTCGCCCTGACCCTCTCCCGCGCCCGAGGCGTGCTGCCGACCTGAAATCCCACGGGACTGCTGCGCAGCCCATCGCGGCACAAGGCCGCTCCTACACCCGTACAGCTCAACCCATGTCCTACACGGATTGCGCAGTATCTGTAGGAGCGGCCTTGTGCCGCGAAAGGGCCGTGCAACGGCCCCAGGATGTGGCGGCATGGGGCTGCGTTGCAGCCCATCGCAGGCTTTGCCAGCGCCTACACGTGTTTGCGCCGATTGTCAGGTCGACGCTTGGCCTTGTTCTGTGGTGCCTTCTTCGCGGGTAAACCCGCTCCCACAGGGATTGCGCAAGTCTTGAGAGCAGTGCAATTCCGGTGGAAGCCGACGAAGCCTGGGCGGGTATTTGCACGGCTGAGCCGTGTCAAGAAATACCAACCGAAGGCGATTCGAGATTGTCCAGCACCATAGAATCTCCCACAGGATTCGGCGCTGCCCTTGAGTGCAGCGCATTCCAGCAGTGATGAAGTTAAGCGATGCCTTGCGGATCGACACGGGCGTTGTGGGCGGGTTTACCCGCGAAAGCGTCGGTGTGAGCGCCGCTGCAGTCAGGGAATAGAACGCGCTGGCCAACCGCCACGCCCACAGCGATCTCGAACAACGCCAATGCGATCTCGACGCATTACCCCCGAATCGGGGAATCCGCTGGGGAATCCTCCCCAATCTGTTTTGAATGCCAACCTAACGCATTGAAAAACAACTAGAAAATTTATGGCATGCCACTTGCTCCGGCTTTGCGCAGAACGTCTGTGTTCCCCGGAGGTGCAGCATGATGACCCCGTTGAAAGGCTCCGTCCTGACCTCACTGGCCCTGACCCTGCTGGGATGGGGAGTGATGAGCGAGGCCGCGGTGCAGTGCCAGCGCACGCTGGTCGCCAACGTAGTGGCACTGGATCAGCCGCTGATGTTCAACCGCCTGGGGGCACAGAATGCCAATGGCATGATCTTCGCCCTGCGCCAGGACGTGGTGGACGAGCACCTGGTGCCCCTGAGCAATGGCGGGGCGGCAGTCCCCGGCAAGGTCACCCTGCGCCCGGACAAGCGCCCACGGCCGATCGTGCTGCGGGTCGCAGCCGGTGACTGCCTGACGGTCAACCTCACCAACCTGCTGGCCTACCAGGCCAACCCCAACAAGCATGGCTTCGACCCCGAGGAGAATGAAGTCGAGGGCGAGGAAGGGCCGGAACTGGAAGTCGAAGCCCAGAACGAAGGCTTTGTCGCCGACGAGCAGGTCACCGACCGCTTCGTGGGGTTCCAGGTGAACGGCATGCAGGCGGTCAACGGCATCAGCGACATCGCCGCCAACACTGGCCGCAACGGCAACTTCCTGGTGGCCCCGGGCAATACCCGCAGCTACACCCTCTACGCCGAGCGCGAAGGCGCCTTCGCGGCCACCAGCAAGGGCGCGACCTTTGGCGGTGAAGGCACGGCGGGCAACGTCTCCAATGGGCTGTTCGGCCAGGTGGTGGTGGTCCCCAAGAATGGGCGGACCTACCGCAATACCCTGACCGAAGAGGAAATGCGCCTGGCCACCACCGGCCGTACCGCCACCGGCCAGCCGGTGATCGACTACAACGCCCGCTACCCGCAGGTCGAACCGTGGATCGCCGAAGGCAAGGCGGGCAAGCCGATCATCGCCATGGTCGATGGCAACGAGATCCTCAGCAGCGAAACCGACGCCATCGTCATGGGCCCCAACCAGGACGGTAGCTTCCCGCCGTCGACCTACCCGCTGGAGTCCATCGGCAAGCGCAACCCGGCACTGCCCAACCGCCTGGAAGCCTTCCGCGACTTCGCCTCGCAGTTCGCCGATGAAGTGGCCGGCACCCAGGCCTTCCCCGGTTACTGGGCCGATCCGGTGATGGGGCATGTGCTGGAGCCGACCCGCGATTCGTTCATGATCAACTACGGCTCGGGCGGCATGGGTGCCGAAGTGGTGGCCAACCGTCTGGGCGTGGGGCCGATGCATGACTGCCTGTCCTGCGCCTATGAGGAGTTCTTCCTCAGTGCGCACACTGTGGGCGACGTCGGCACCCTGGTAGACGTCCCGGCCAACGTTGGCCTTGAGCACATCCGCCCAGGCGAGACGCCGCCGGCCAATGCGGTCGGGGTCAAGGCCACCATGGCCCTGTACCCCTCGGAGCCGGCCAACGTACACCACAGCTACATCGGGGACTTCACCAAGTTCCGCAACACCCACAATGGCCACGAGCAGCACATATTCCACCTGCACGGCCACCAATGGCTGTTCAACCCCAATGACGACAACTCCGACTATATCGATGCCCAAGGCATCGGTGCCGGTGGCGGCTATACCTACGAGATCGCCAACGGGGGCTCCGGCAACCGTAACCGGGTGGCGGGCGATGCCATCTATCACTGCCACTTCTACCCGCACTTCGCCCAGGGCATGTGGGCCATGTGGCGGGTGCACGACGTGTTCGAGGAGGGCACTCGCCTGGCCGTGAGCGGTGAAGGCGAAAACGGCTTCCACACAGCGCCCTTCGGCCTGCGCAGCGGCAAGCCAGCGGTGGGTGCGCGGGCGCTTCCGGACGGCGAGATCATCGCCGGCACGCCCATTCCGGCAATCGTGCCGCTGCCTGGCAAGGCCATGGCACCGATGCCCGGCAAGGTCACCGTGGTGCCGAAACTGGCCGAGACCCTGGTGGCCGAGCAGGACGACGATGACGAACACGAAGAAGGCGATGACGATCATCCGCAGGAAACCACCGCGCCTCGCGCCGTGGGCTCCCTGGCCCTGGTCGATCGCAGCGAGAGCAACCGCAACGCCGATGGCACCCTGAAGAACCCCGGCTACCCGTTCTGGATCGGTGGCATCGAGAGCAGTGTCGGCCAACGTCCGCCGACCCCGCCGCTGGACATGCTCGACCCGGCCCTGGCCCGGCAGCTCAAGGACAGTGGCAAGGCTCTGTGGGCCAACCTCGACCCCAACCAGGTCGACGGCTGGAACGGAGGCCTGGGCCGTCACGCGCTGGATGGCGTCTCCGCCGGCGGCGAAGCCGAGATCACCACGACCAAGCTGGACTTCTCCAAATCGGTGCAAAAGGCCAAGCCGATCTACCTGCCGGAAGAGGGCACCGATGTCGAGCAGGCCGCCATGCAGTTCCATGCCAAGGCCGAGCATCCCAGCTATGCCCTGATGCTCAACAGCTCGCCGGTGCCGCGCAACTTCCGCACCAACGGTGCCTTGCCCACGGCCGGTGCGCCGTACTACGAGCCGTGCATGGACGATCGCGGCAAGCGCCTGACCCAGTCCTCGGGCGTGGGCGAGTTCGCCAGCGGCGAAAGCCTGGGCGGCATGAACTTCCGGGGCAGTTCGACCTTCACCGCCGACCGCCCGCGCATCTACAAGGGCGCCAACATCCAGTTCGACGCGGTGTACAACAAGGTCGGCTACCACTTCCCGCAGGCGCGCATCATCGCCCTGTGGGAGGACGCCTGGCCGGTGATCACCAAGCAGCGCCCACCGGAGCCGCTGGTGATGCGCATGAACACTTTCGACTGCACCATGTACCAGCACACCAACCTGATCCCGTCGTTCTATGAAATGGACGACTACCAGGTGCGCACCCCGACCGACGTGATCGGCCAGCACATCCACCTGCCCAAGTGGGACCTGACCGCCGCCGACGGCTCGGCCAACGGCTGGAACTACGAAGACGGCATCCTCTCGCCCGGCAGTGTGGTCGAGCGTATACAGGCCATTCGCAGCTTCAACGGCTGCACCGAGGGCGACCCACGCGATGGCACCGACGCCTGCCCGAAAGCCAAGCAACACCCGTACTTCGGGCGCTTTGGTCGGGCCGACTGGCTGGGCGCGCGTACCGCCATGCAGCGCTGGTTCGCAGACCCGCTGGTCAACGTGCACAACGTCGACCGGGGCCTGGGCACCATCTTCACTCACGACCACCTTGGCCCATCGACCCACCAGCAACTGGGCCTGTATGCGACGGTACTGGCCGAGCCGGCTGGCTCGACCTGGTACCACGCGGAAACCGGCGAAAAACTCTACAACCCGGCCACACGCCAGGATGGCGGGCCGACCTCGTGGCAGGCGGTGATCCAGACCGGCGATCACGACGGCGACGGCAAGAACGACAGCTACCGTGAGTTCTTCCTGGAGTACAGCGACTTCCAGCATGCCTATGAAGCGGGCGTGTACGTGGGCGCAGGCCCGGACGGCAAGCCTGACGGCCAGGCCTATCCGGCCACCGCCGACAGCTTCCGCTACGCGATCAACCCGCCTGTGCGGCAGAAGGCCTCCAACCTGCTCGAAGCGATCGTCGAGTCGCGCGGCGGGCTGGCCCCAGGCTGCCCAAGCCGTCCATGTCCACAGGCGATCTCGGTGGATGACCCTGGCATGTTCGTCGTCAATTACCGCAACGAACCGCTGGCCCTGCGCGTGTTCGACCCGAACAAGGTCGGCCCGGACGGCAAGCGCGGCATGCAGGCCGACGGCATGGCCGGCGACCTGGCCTATGCCATGCAAAGCCGCACCGACCGCGCCATCCCGGCGATGAACCAGGCGCCCTCGGCGATCACCTCGGCGGTCGGCCCGACCGGCGGCACCACGCTGTTCCCGCCGCACATCAACCAAGGTTCCGAGCCGGGTGACCCGTTCACCCCGATGCTGCGCACCTACTCGGGCGACAACGTGCGGCTGCGCATGCACGCCGGTGGCCACGAAGAAGAGCACAACATCACCCTGCACGGCGTGAAGTGGCTGCAGAACGGCTCCGGCTTCGGCAACAGCTCCAACTCGGGCTGGAAGTCGTCGCAGATGATCGGGATCTCCGAGCAACTGGGCTTCATGGCCCCGGTGTCGATGATCTCCAGCTCCGCGGCCACCAACGGTGACTACCTGTACTCCCTCGATGCGGCGCTGGAGGGCTACTGGAACGGCATCTGGGGCATCATGCGCAACTACACGGCCCAGCGTGCGGACCTGTTCCCGCTGCCGAACAACCCGCAACCGGTGGCCATGCGCAACACCGTGGCGTTCGACGGCATCTGCCCGAAAACCACGGCCAACGTCAATGGCATCGGCAGCCGGCCGACGGTCAAGCGCAACTATGAAGTGGTCGCGGCCCTGGCCAACGACATCCTGGAGAACCGCAACGGGGTCAGCATCGCCGACCCGGCTGGCCTCGGTCAGCATGTCGGCGGCCCGCTCAAGGCCAACGGCGGCACCTTGGTGTTCAACAGCCGCCGGACCAGCATCCCACTGGTGTCCGGGGTCGATCCGGAAGATGGCGAGACCTTCACCATCGGTGGCCATGCCGCACCGCTGCATGACCCGACCGCGATCCTGTACGTGCGCAAGGCCGACCTGGATCCGACCACCGGCAAGCTCAAGGCTGGCGTCCCGGTGGAGCCATTGGTGCTGCGGGCCAACTCCGGCGACTGCATCAGCATCACCCTGGAAAACCGCCTGCCGATGGTCATGCCTGACCTGGCCAGCACCGCGGTGATGCATGGCGTGGTCAAGCGCGACCGCAATGACAGCGAAGGCGCCACCGTGTTCAACAACAACCAGATGCGGCCTTCGAGCCATGTGGGGCTGCACGCGCAACTGCTGGCCTACGACATCACCAAGTCCGATGGCACCAACGTGGGCCTGAACCCGGTGCAGACCGTACCGCCGCGGGCGGGCACCAGCGGCGCCTACCCAAGCAAGGTGTACCAGTTCTATGCCGGGCACCTGGAGCGTGAAGGCAAACCGGTGCTGCAACTGGGCCGCACGGTGGACAACATCAACACCACGGCCATCGAGTTCGGCGGCCTCAACCTGACCCCGGCGGATGTCATCAAGCAGCCGCAGAAGGGCCTGGTCGGTGCCATGAGCATCCTGCCTCAGGGCGCGACCTGGACCGAAGACACCGCCAGCCGTGCCCAGGCCACCGTCAAGGTCACCGGCCAGCCGGACTACCGCGACTTCGTCACGGTCTGGCAGCGCGCCTTGAACATGCGCTGGGCCGATGGTCGGCCGGTGGAGGGCATCAACACCGAGGGCAACGGCGCTGCGGGCGATCCGCAGGACAACGGCAACATGGCCGTCAACTACAAGACCGAGCCGCTGTGGCTGCGCTTTGGCATGGCGCCTGATTCGCCATTCGGCCATGCCGCCGGCCTGGGCTTTGCGGACGTGCCCAACGCCCACATGGCCTACGCCAATGCGCTGGTCGGCGGTGATCCGCAGACCCCGGTGCTCTGGGCCAAGCCCGGTCAGCCGCTGCGCAACCACATCCTCATGCCCAGCGGTGGCAGCCGCGGCATGATCTACCAGCTCGACGGGCACCTGTGGCCATTGCACGCCTACCAGGCGGAAAAAAACGATGTCGATGGCTACCCCATGGGCCTGCCTGGCATCGGCTCGGTGCGCTTCGGCTACAACCCGATGGCGATGTACATCGGCGCCCAGGAGAGCGTGCTGCCAGCCGCGCACTTCAGCTTCATGCTGCCCAGCGCAGGGGGTGCCAACGGTGTGCCAGGCGACTACCTGTTCCGCGACTACGGGGCCTACGGCAACCTTTCAGGGCTGTGGGGGATTCTGCGGGTCACCAATGAAACCCCGCCGGCCACCGCCCCGGCACAATAAGAAAAGAGGGAGCGCGCATGAACAAGAAGACTCGCCCCGCCTACCTGGGGGTCATGCTGGGAGTGACGCTGATCGGCCTGGGCCTTGCCTACGACAAGCTCTGGTGCGACCCGCGCGAACTGCTGCAGGAGCAGGCCGACCCCTTGGGCCTGCACCGGCTCAGCCGCGACGGCGTGACCGTGGAGTTCGAGGCTCGGCCCCTCGATGGTGGAGAGCTGCGTGAGGGCAACTTCGCCAACATCCGCTTCAAGGTCAGCGACCAGACCAGCGGCCAGCCGCTTTCGGGGATGGCACCCGGCGCCTGGCTGGATCCGGCCCAGTCGGCGCCACCCGGCGATCGCGAGAGCAGCTGCAAGGCGCGGGTGGCGCTGTTTCTCAAGAGCAGCATTGGCGCGCGCCCGTTGCTGGACCTCAACAGCTACTTCCTGTTGGTGCTGAACAAGGACGCCAGCCTCACGGTGATCGACCCCACTGTCTCGGTCGGCGGGGTCACCAGCACCCTGGCGCGCATCGACCTGCCGGGCCGGCCAATGGACTGGGTGGCCACCGGCGATGACCGGCAAGTGTTCGTGTCCATGCCCGAGCGCAACCAGGTGGCGGTGATCGACACCGAGACCTTCACCCGCGTGGCCAACCTGGAGGCGGGCGAGCAGCCGCTGCGGGTGGCCCTGCAGCCGGACCAGCGCCGGCTGTGGGTCGGCAACAACAGTGACGATCCGGCCAAAGGTGGGGTGACGGTGATCGATGTGCCTAGCCGTACCACGCTCAAGACCTTCGTCACCGGCTCCGGGCATCACGAGATCGCCTTCAGCAGCGATTCACGCTACGCCTTCATCAGTAACCGCGACGCCGGCACCCTGAGCATCATCGACATCGCCGACATGCGCCTGGCCAAGACCCTGCAGGTGGGCCCGCATCCGCTGTCGGTGGCCTATTCGGCGCTGTCCCAGGCGGTGTACGTGGCCGATGGCAAGGAAGGCACGGTGCGGGTGATCGATGCCCGCAGCCACCAGGTGCGCAACACGGTCAAGGCCGAGCAGGGCCTGGGGCCGATGCGGTTCAGCGAAGACGGGCGCTACGGCATCGTGCTCAATACCCTGGAAAACCAGGCGCTGGTGATCGACGCCAGCAACGATCAACTGATCCATCGCATCCCGGTCGCGGCCGAGCCGTACCAACTGACCTTTACCAAGGGCTATGCCTACGTGCGCGGCCTGGCCTCGCCGAAGGTTAGCATGATCAACCTGGCCAGCCTGGGGGCGGGGCGTGAGCCGATCGTCCAGGGCTTCGAGGCCGGTCCCGCCGCGCCGCGTCAGGCCGGGGACCTGCCGTTGGCCCAGGGGCTTACGGTGGCCCGCGATGACAATTCGGTATTCGTGGTCAACCCGGTGGACAACACCACGTACTTCTACGCCGAAGGCATGAACGCCCCCATGTCGGGCTACAACAACCGTGGGCACCAGGCCCGTGCGGCGATCGTGGTCGACCGCAGCCTGCGCGAAATCGCCCCGGGGGTGTACGGCTCGACGGTGAAACTGCCGGCGGCAGGCACCTTCGACGTGGCGTTCCTGCTCAACCAGCCGCAGATCATCCACTGCTTCAGCACCCAGATCTCGGCGGCGCCGGACGCGGCCAAGCGCAAGGGGGTGCATGCCGAGTTCCTGGGTGACGAGCAACCAGCGCTGCAGAACAGCCCCTACATCGCCCGCGTGCGCATCCTCGGTGACGACGGCGAGCCCCGCCTGGGCCTGCGCGACCTGAGCCTGCGCTACTTCCTGGCGCCTTCTTCGATGCCGCGCAACCTGCCGCTGCAGGAGATGGGGGACGGGGTGTACCAGGGGGCGCTGCACCTGGCCGAGGCGGGCGCCTGGTACCTGCATGTGCAGTCGCCGACCCTGGGCCGCAAGTTCGCCGAAGAGAACTACACCAGCCTGCGCGTCCTGCCGGCCGCCGCACCTACCGCTTCCCAAGGGGAACCCAGGAGTGTCAGATGAACGCCAAGCTCGCTTGCAACCTGCTTGCCCTGAGCCTGCTGCTCGGTGGCGAGCACGTCCTGGCCCACGCCGGACATGATCACAGCGGCCATGCCGAGCAACCGCCGGCAGCCCGTCAGGAAAAGGCCAGCGTGCAGTTTGCCGATGTGTCGTTGCTCGACCAGAACGGCATGCCGGTGCGCCTTGAGAAGGACCTGGTGGGCGACCGCCTGGTGGTCATGGGCTTCATCTATACCAGTTGCACCACGGTTTGCCCGGTGGTCTCGTCGATCATGTCCAAGGTCCAGCAGCAACTGGGCGGGCGGGTGGGCGAAGAGATCCAGTTGGTGTCGATCAGCGTCGACCCCCAGCGCGACGACTCCAAGCGCCTGCTCGGCTATGCCAAGGCGTTCCAGCATGGCCCGGGCTGGAGCTGGTTGACCGGCTCGCCCTACGCCATCACCGAGACGCTCAAAGGCCTGGGCAGCTTCAGCGCCGACCTCAGCCAGCACCCGCCGTTGATCCTGGTCGGTGACGGGCGCAGCGGGCATTGGACCCGGTACTACGGCTTTACCGATCCGGCCGTGCTGATCAGCGAAATCAACCGCCTCAGCGCCCGTCGGGTGCACGCCAAGAGCACCGCCATCGCCGGCGGCCCGGACAGCCAGGAGGTGCAGCCATGAGCAGCTCGACGATTCGCCGCGCCGGCATGCGCGGCCTGGATTGGCTGACCCTGGTCGGCTGTCTGTGGATCCTCGCCTCGGTGGCCCTGGCCCATGACGGTCATGGGCCGAGCGCGCCGCAGCCGCAGCCTGCGCCCCAGGCCATGAACAGCGGTGGTGGCACCCGCGATGCGCAGACCTGGTTCACCGACACCGTGCTCAAGGACCAGAACGGCCGCGAGCTGCGCTTCTACAGCGATGTGCTCAAGGACAAGGTGGTGATGCTCAACGTCATCTTCACCCATTGCAATGACGCCTGCCCGCTGATCACCCGCAAGCTGCGCGAGGTGCGCGACGCCATGGGCCCTGAGCTGGCCGGGCAGGTCACCTTCGTGTCCATCAGCAGCGACCCGCTCAACGACACCCCCGAGGCGCTCAAAACCTTTGCCCAGAAGCAGGGCGTGGACGGGCCGAACTGGCTGTTCTTGACCGGGGACAAGGCCAATGTCGATCTGGTGCTGGGCCGTCTCGGGCAGTTCCTGCCCAGCCCCGAGCAGCATTCCACCCAGTTGATCGCCGGCGACGTCGCCGGCAAACGCTGGAGCAAGATTCGCCCCGACGCTCCGCCCGTTGCCATTGCCCAGCGCATGCAACTGCTGGCCCAGCCCCTGGCGGGACGGTGAGTGCCATGCGCCTCTTCAATCCGGGGGCCGCTCCCACAGGGAGGTGGCTGGCGTTGTGGCTGGGGCTGTGCGCGTGCCACGCGGTGCAGGCGCTGGACCTGACTGCGCAGGAGCAGGCCGGCAAGCGCCTGTACCGCGAGGGGGTGTCGAGCAGCGACGCGCAGTTGATGGCCCGGGTGGGTGCCAGTGACATGAGCGTGCCGGCCAGTGTGCTGCCGTGCGCCAGCTGTCATGGCAACGACGGCCGTGGCCGCGCCGAAGGTGGCGTGCGCCCGCCGAGCCTGGATTGGCAGCGCCTGGCCCTGGGACAGGGCGAGCGTGAGGCCAATGGCCGGCGCTACCCGGCCTATGCCGAGGCCAGCCTGGCCCGCGCCATCGGACAGGGCGTCGACCCGGCAGGCAACCGGCTGGACCCCGCCATGCCCCGTTTCGAACTGACCCTGGCCGACCAGCGCAACCTCACCGCTTACCTCAAGCGCCTGGGCCAGGAGCGCGACCCGGGCGTGGAAGAACACGTGCTGCGCCTGGGGACCTTGCTGCCGGCCAGCGGGCCACTGGCCGAGGCGGGCAGGGTGGTGCGCGCGGTGCTGGAGGACGGCCTGGCGCAACTCAACCAGCAAGGCGGGTTGCATGGCCGGCGCCTGGAGCTGGTGGTGCTCGACCCAGGGCAGACCCCCACCAGCGCCGAACAGGCTCTGGAACGTTTGCTCGATGACGCCCAGGTCTTCGCCCTCATTGCGCCGTTGGCGCCGATGATCGACCAGCGCCTGGCCAGCGCACTCGAACAACGCGGTGTGCCCCTGGTCGGCAGTGCCCCCGGCAGTGGCGCCAGTGCGCAGATCTTCGACCCTTTGCCAGGCCTGCCCGAGCAACTGCTGAGCCTGGCCGGCTTTGCCCGCGAGCGCCTGGGGCTGGGGCCTGACGGGCTGCGGGTGGTCTATGCCGGCAGCGACCAGGCGGCGCCTGCCGAGGCGCTGCGCCAACGGCTGCTCGCCGCCGGCTGGACGCAGGCGCCGGTGCAGGCCTTCGAGGGCCAGGCGGTGGAGGGCGAGGGCATCGTCTTTCTTGGCCGCGCCCAGGCGTTCGGCGAATTGGCGAGGGTGCAGCAGGCCGCAGGGCGCGAACCCTACCTGTTCGCGGCCTCGAGCCAGGTCGCAGGTGCCCTGGCGGGTTTGCCGGCCCACTGGTCGCAGCGGCTGTTCCTGGCCTATCCCTTCACGCCTCAGGACTGGACCGAGCAAGGGCGGGCCGCACTCAACGGCCTGCGTCAGCGCCAAGGGCTCGATGGCCGGCAGGCGTCGTTGCAGGTCAGCACTCGCTGCGCGCTGCTGCTGATGACCGAGGCCCTCAGGCAGGTCGGGCGGGACGCCAGCCGGGAGCAGTTGGTGCGCGCACTGGAGGGGCTGCATGACCTGGACACCGGACTCACGCCGGCGCTGGGGTTCGGCCCAGGTCGGCGCCAGGGCCTTGCCGGTGCGCATGTGGTGGCGGTGACCTTGCCAGGGCCGCAGTTCCAGACCGTCGCCGCGTACAAACCGATGCCAGCCACCCCCTGAAGGAGGCCACCATGCGTATCTTGTTGCTTTGCCTATTGCTGGGCCTTGCGCCGATCAGCCAGGCGGACGTCCCTGTGGCGAGGGTCAATGGTGTCGAGATCAGCAGCATGCGCCTGGAGCGTTACTTCGCCGAATACCTCCAGGATCAGGGGCGCCCGGTCGCTAGCATCCGTAGCCCGAGCCTTTACAAGCGTCTGCGTGACCAGGCCCTGGACGAGTTGATCGACAAGGAACTGCTGTGGCAGGAGGCCCAGCGCCGTGGTGTGGTGGTGAGCGAGGACGACGTCTCGGCCCGCGTCGGTGAGTTGGAACGGGCCTTCGGCAGCCCCGCGGTGTTCGAGCAGCGTCTGGCCGAGGCAGGCTTCGATAGGGCGGGGTACGCCGACTACACTCGTCACGAGATGGCCGCGCAGCAACTGTATGCCCAGATGACCGCCATCGATGAGCCCACCTCTGCGCAAGTGGAAGCCTTCTATCAGGCAAACAAGGAAAGATTGCAACGGATGCAGAACCAAAGTACCAATACCTTAGTCGAACGAGAGCAGGGTCTGGCCTTGGCCAGGCTTGCGCTCGTGGGTGAAATGCAGGCCCAGGCCCGTCAGTCGGTGCGCGAACGCTTGCGCGAGGGCGCGAAGGTGGAGCTTGCCGACTGAATGTGAGAGGCCGCTCGCACATTGCGCAGCCGTGGGCTTGCCCGGCAGGGGGATTTCCCCAATGCTGGGGGTAAGCGATCGGGCAAAGTGCCATCAACTTCCCCGCAAGTGGGGGAGCCGGTCTACGCCTGGATTGGGTGATACAGCGAAATCAACGACTTACAGTGGTGCGACATGACTATTCACGCCTGGCACGAAGGATGCTCAAGCCTGTACAAGGCCGAACTCCACAGACCGGGCAACCGGGCAGTTCTTGGGAGTCGACCTTGGTGAACAGAGTACTGGTAGTCGATGACGAACAGACCCTTGCGCAGAATTTGCAGGCTTACCTGCAGGCGCAAGGCCTGGAAGTCCATGTCGCCCACGACGGTATCAGTGGCATTGCCCAGGCACAGGCCCTGGCACCGGATGTGATCGTATTGGACTACCGCTTGCCCGACATGGAGGGGTTCGAGGTCCTGGAGACCGTGCGCAGGAGCATGCAGTGTCATTTCGTGCTGATCACCGCCCACCCGACCGCCGAGGTCCGTGAGCGGGCCGCGGCACTCGGTGTCACCCATGTTCTGTTCAAGCCGTTCCCATTGGCGGAACTGGCCCGCGCGGTAGCCGACCTGACCGACCCGCAGCATGCCCGGGCAGCGGACACACAGGCCGAGGGGTTCGTCGAACGACGCCAGAACAGGAACCAGACGTTCCCCCTGCAGATGTACGATGGCAGCTGGGTACTGGCCGACCGCCGACGCAACGGCGTGAAGCCTCCCACACCTGACGACGAACTGCTCACCGGGGAATAGCGGCGCCCGCGGCCACCCCGGCAACCCCGAGCCAGCCTGCGACGCGCCCCTGAGCGGAGTCGCAGGCCATGTCAGACGGCGTCGATACAGCCCAAGCCCCCCAGCCTGCACAGGGTCCTTCGCGGGTAATCCCGCTCTCACAGGATCTCCATTGCCTTGAGGCGCGCGCTGAGCCTGTGGGAGCGGCTTTACCCGCGAACGATGCACCCCGGATTTGTGCCTATCCCCGCGAACTGCTGGCCCAGGCCCGCCTGCAAGCCGGGGACGAGCGCCTGCTGAGCTGCCTGGCGCGCCTGGCCTGCGACGACGCAGCCACCTTCACCCAACGCCTGGGAGCCACCCTCCATTACCCCGTGCTCGACAGCCAGGCGCTGTTCGCCAGCACCCCGCTGTTCGAGCAGGTCAGCCTGGCGCAGTGCCTCAAACGCGAGTTCATCCTGGTTCAGCACCAGGGCCAGACCCTCGGTGTGTTCGCCGACCCCTTCGACAACACCCGCCTGGCCTGGATCGACGACTGCCTGCAGGGCGCTCCTCTGTACCTGGCCCACGCCGCCGACATCGCCGCCTTCCTGGCCCGCCAGGAAGAGAGCTTCCATGCCGTCGATGCCCTGGACCACGACGCAGAACCTGGCGCCGAGGCCGACCCGCTGCAGCGCCTGTCGCTGACCAGCATCAGCGAAGACCAGAGCAAGGTGGTCAAGCTGGTCAACTCGACCCTCTACGATGCCCTCAAGCAGCATGCCAGCGACATCCACCTGGGCATGACCGGGCAGGGCCTGACCATCAAGTACCGCATCGACGGCGTGCTCAACGGTGCCGGCAAGGCCAGTGGCAGTGCCTTCGCCGAGCAGGTGATCTCGCGCATCAAGGTCATGGCCGAGCTGGACATCGGCGAGAAGCGCGTGCCCCAGGATGGCCGCTTCAAGGTGGCGGTGGGCGACCGTCAGATCGACTTCCGCGTCTCGATCATGCCGAGCATCTTCGGCGAAGACGCCGTACTGCGGGTGCTGGACAAACAGGACCTGTCCGACCGGGTCAGCGGTGTGCAACTGCAGGCCCTGGGCTTTGCCGACCACACCCTGGTGGCCCTGCGCCGCCTGGCCGCCGAGCCCTACGGCATGATCCTGGTCACCGGCCCCACCGGCAGCGGCAAGACCACCACCCTCTACGCCATGATCAGCGAGATCAACCACGGCGTGGACAAGATCATCACCATCGAAGACCCGGTCGAGTATCAACTGCCGGGTGTGCTGCAGATCCCGGTCAACGAGAAGAAGGGGCTGACCTTCGCCCGGGGCCTGCGTTCGATCCTGCGCCATGACCCGGACAAGATCCTGGTGGGCGAGATCCGCGACCCGGACACCGCCCAGATCGCCGTGCAATCGGCCCTGACCGGTCACCTGGTGTTCACCACCATCCACGCCAACAACGTCTTCGATGTGATCGGCCGCTTCAGCCAGATGCAGGTCGACCCCTACAGCTTCGTCTCGGCGCTCAATGCCGTGCTGGCCCAGCGTCTGATTCGCCTGGCCTGCCCGCACTGCGCGGTCCATGCCGAGCCGGATGACGAAACCCTGGCCGCCTCGGGGTTGACCCGCGAAGGCGTGGCCGGATGGACCTTCGTTCGCGCCCAAGGCTGCGGCCAGTGCCGTGGCAGCGGCTACCGCGGACGCAGTGCCATCGCCGAATTGCTGCACCTGGATGACGACCTGCGGCAGATGATCGTCGAGCGCCGGCCCCTGTCGCAGATCAAGTCGCTGGCCTGCCAGCGCGGTCTGCGGCTGCTGCGCGCCTCTGCCCTGGACCTGGTCCGCGAGGGCCGTACCACGCTTGAGGAGATCAACCGTGTCACATTTATCGCTTGATCGCTATTGCGCCGTGCTCGGCGCCGAGGGTGTCGGCCTGGGTCGCTGGCACGCCAACCAACACCAGTGGCTGGGCAGCCGCGCCTTCACCTGCGACCCCGCCCAACCGGCCTGGGCACCGGCACTGGAGGCCCTGGCCGAGCTGCTGGCCGAACATGCGCCACGGGGAGCCCAACTGCGGGTACTGCTGTCGGCACGCTACAGCCGTTTCTGCCTGGTGCCCTGGAGCGATGCCATCGGCCATCCGCGTGAGCTGGACGCCTACGCCCGGGCCTGTTTCGAGAACCTCTACGGCCAGTCGCTGGACGACTGGCGCATCGTGCTCTCGCCGGAGCCGGCAGGGGCCTCGCGCATCGCCACGGCCTTGCCCGAAGCGCTGTTGCAGGCCTTGCAGGCACTGGGCCGGGAAAGCCGCCTGAGCCTGCGCTCGGTCCAGCCCTACCTGATGGCCGCCTACAACCGCTGCTCGGCGCAACTGGAGGAGGGCGATTTTCTCTTTGTGCTCGCCGAACCACGGCGCAGCGTGTTGCTGCTGGCCGCCGGCGGCGCCTGGCAACAGGTGCTGGCCCAGGGCTGCGCCGACAACGACCAGGCGCTGCAGGCGTTGATCGAGCGCACCTGCGAGCTGTACGGCGAGCACTTGCCCAGGGTCTACCTGCATGCGCCGGGGCGAGGGGATGTGCCTCGTTTGGCCGCCGTGCAACTGTGCCAGCCGGCAGGCGACAGCGACCCGCTGTGCGCCATGTGGCGGGCGGTGGCTTGACATGCGCCGCCTCGACCTGGAATTCCAGCCCGCACCCAGCAGCCCGGTCGCCTGGTCGCTGTTGGCCCTGGGGTGCGCCGTACTGGCAGCGATGCTGCTGGTCGAGCAGCACTTGCAGACCGAACAGGAGGACCTTCAGGCGCGGGTCCACCTGCTCGAACAACAACTGGGGCGTCGACCGATCAGCGCCGCCCCCCTGAGCAGCGCCGCCAGCCGCGAGCAGGCCGAACAACTGGCGCAGATGCGCAGCGTCTCCCAGCAACTGCAGCGGCCGTGGCAGCAACTGTTCGCCATGCTCGAGGCTCTGCCGCAGGAAGACGTGGCGCTGCTGAGCCTGACCCCCGACGCCCGCAAAGGCCAGGTCCGTATCGCCGCCGAAGCCCGCAACCTGGAGGCCATGCTGCAGTACCACCAGCGCCTGGAGCGCAGCGAGGAATTGCGCGATGTCTCGCTGCTCAACCATGAGGTAGTGGCTGGCCAACCTGAGCATCCGGTGCGCTTCAACCTGACCGCTACCTGGGAGACCGGCCATGCGCGTCCCTAGCCTGATACTCCATGAACGCCTTGCGCGCCTGGGCCGTGTCGGTTGCGCCGCGGTCGCCGTCGGCACCCTGGCGCTGCTGGTCGGCGTCACCTGGGTACTGCCGCAATGGCAGGCCGTGCGCGAGCTGCGGGCCAGCGAGGCCGATGCCCAGGTGCAGGTGCAGCGGGTCAAGCGCGGCGAGCTCAAGGTGGCGGTCCAGCCTGAGCAGCAGGCGCTGGACAGCCTGCGTCAGCAACTGCCTGGCCAGCCCCAGGCCAGCGAGCTGATCGAGCGCCTGTATCACCTGGCCAGCGCCCAGCGCATCAGCCTGGCCCGTGGCGAATATGCCCTGGGCGTCGACCCGAAGACCCAACTGGCGCGCTACCAGATCGTCCTGCCGGTACGCGGCAGCTACCCGCAGATCCGCGGTTTTCTCCAGGCGCTGCTCGGCCAGGTGCCGACCCTGGTGCTCGAAGACCTGGAGCTGCAACGCAAGCGCATCGGTGAGCGCGAGCTCAACGGTCGCCTGCGCATGACCCTTTACCTGTCGAGGTCGTGATGAACACTCAGCGCGCGGCGATGTGGGTCGGCTTTCTCGGGCTTTCAGGCGCTCTGGCCTGGGCGCCAGGGCATTGGTTCGGCCAGCAGGACAGTGTCGAGCCCCTTGCGGGTAAACCCGCTGCCGCGACAATCAGCACCCGCACAGAACCTGCCGGAGCGGGTTTACCCGCGAAAGGAAACACAAAGGTCTCGATAGACCTGTTCCCGGCCCAGCAATGGACCGCGCCAAAAACCATGGCCACCGTCACTGAGCAACCCGTTGCTCCCGCGCCGGTGGTGGAGGCCGCACCCACCGCCCCGGTGCTGCCGTTCCAGTTCGTCGGCCGTTTGGGTGATCGCGACGACCTGCAGGTGTTCCTGCAGAGCGGCGAGAAGCTCTACGTCGTGCGTCAGGGCGATGTGATCGAACACACCTACCGCCTCGACCGGATCTCGGCCACCGAGCTGGACCTGGTCTACCTGCCTTTGCACCAGTCACAGACGTTGTCTGTCGGGAGCGCACCATGAAGCCTTCGAAGTTGTGCAAGCCTGCTCCGTTCATGATGCTGGCATTGTGCGTGGCCCTGGCGGGCTGCGGCTCCAGCGGCACGCGCAAGGACAGCGCCGAACTGATGAAGGAGGGCCAGTATGAGGCGGGCATCGCCATGCTGGAGGACGCTCTGCGGGAGGACCCGCGTGACACCGAGCTGAACATTGCCCTGGCCCATGGCCGCCAGCAGGCCGTCGAGGCGCTGCTGACCCAGTCCGACGCCGACCGCATCCGCCATGATTTTGCCAGCGCACGCATGGGCTATGGCCGGGTCCTGACCATCGAGCCGAACAACCGTCGGGCCCAGGAAGGCATTCGCCAGCTGGAGCTGGTGCGCAACCTCGACGAGCGTGTGGCCATGGGCCAGGCGGCGCTGCGCCAGGGCGATCTGTTCGGCGCCGAACGCTATATGCGCGATGTGCTGCGCCTGGATCCGCAAAACCAGAAGGGCATTGCGCTTCGTAGCGACATCGAGAATGTCCAGGCGCGCACCGCGCAGCCGTTCCCGCAGTTGCGCAGCAAGCTGGAGCGCCCGGTGACCCTGGAATTCCGTGACGCCAACCTCAAGACCATCTTCGAGGTGCTGTCCCAGGTCGCCGGGATCAACTTCATCTTCGACAAGGACCTGCGCCCGGACATGAAAGCCACCATCTTCGTGCGCGATGTGCGCATCGAGGACGCCGTGGCCCTGCTGCTGGAGCAGAACCAACTGCACCAGAAGATCGTCAACGACAACACCCTGCTGATCTACCCCGACTCGCCGCAGAAGACCAAGGACTACCAGGAACTGGTCATGCGCACGTTCTACCTGACCAGCATCGACGCCAACACCGCGCTGAACATGGTCAAGACCATGCTCAAGACCCGCGATGTGTTCGTGGACGAGCGGCTGAACACCCTGACCATGCGCGACACCCCCGATGCCATTCGCATGGCCGAGAAGCTGTTGCAGTCCCAGGACCAGTCCAACCCGGAAGTGGTGCTGGAAGTAGAGGTGATGGAGGTGGCCCGGTCGCGCATCCTGGACCTGGGCCTGCAATGGCCGAGCACCTTCGGCGTGCTCAACGACGAGGGCAACCCGGTCAGCGTGCTTGACCAGCTGCGCGGCATCGACTCCAGCCGCATCAGCATCGCCCCGGCGCCCCAGGCCAAGATCAACGCCGCCGACAAAGACATCAACACCCTGGCCAGCCCGGTGATCCGCGTCAGCAACCGTGAGCAGGCGCGCATCCACATCGGTCAGCGGGTGCCGATCATCAGCGCCACGTCGGTGCCGTCGACCCAGGGCCCGGTAATCACCGAGAGCGTCACCTACCTGGATGTGGGTCTGAAGCTCGAAGTGCAGCCCACCGTGCACCTGAACAACGAAGTGGCGATCAAGGTAGCCCTGGAAGTGAGCAACGCCACCCCGCTGGAGCCGACCCGCCAGGGCACCATCCCGGTCCAGGTCGACACCCGCAACGCCCAGACCAGCCTGCGCCTGCACGATGGCGAGACCCAGGTGCTGGCAGGCTTGGTACGCAACGACCTGACCTCCAGCGGCAACAAGATTCCCGGGCTTGGCGACATCCCGGGCCTGGGCCGGCTGTTCGGCAGCAACCGCGACGACAAGAGCAAGTCCGAGCTGGTGCTGGCGATCACCCCGCGCATCGTACGCAACCTGCCGTACCAGAGCCCATCGGACATGGAGTTCGCCACCGGCACCGAGTCGAGCCTGCAGGTGCGTCAGCAGATGATGGCCCCGGTCGCGCAGCCTGAGGCCGAGCCGACCGGCGCGGTCGCCACCGTGCCGGCCGCGGTCACCACCCCAGTGGGCCCACGGCCATGAAACGCCAGCAGCAGGGGTTCAGCCTGATCGAAGTGGTGGTGACCCTGGCATTGCTCGGGCTGCTCGCCAGCATGGCCGCGCCCCTGACCGAAACCGTGGTGCGCCGGGGCAAGGAGCAGCAACTGCGTGAAGCGCTGTACCAGATCCGCGATGCCATCGACGCCTACAAGCGTGCCTTCGATGCCGGTTATATCGAAAAGCGCCTGGACAGCAGTGGCTACCCGCCAAGCCTGGACGTACTGGTGGAAGGGGTGCGCGACGTGCGCAGCGCCAAAGGGGCGAAGTTCTACTTCCTGCGGCGCATCCCCCACGATCCGCTGGTCGCGGCCAAGCGCGAGGACGAAGGGGGCTGGGGCCTGCGCGCCTACGACAGCAGCGCCGACAACCCGCGCGATGGCAAGGACGTCTTCGATGTGTATTCCAAGGCCACCGGTACTGGCCTGAACGGCATCCCTTACGGGCAATGGTGACGGTCATGAAACGCAACCGTGGCTTTACCCTCATCGAACTGCTGGTGGTCATGGCGATCATCGCCACCCTGATGACCATCGCCTTGCCGCGTTACTTCAACAGCCTTGAGGCCTCCCGCGAGGCCACGCTGCGCCAGAGCCTGGCCGTGCTGCGCGAGGCCTTGGACCATTACTACGGCGATACCGGCCATTACCCCGAGTCCCTGGAGCAACTGGTGGAGCAGCGCTATCTGCGCAACACCCCGGTGGACCCGATCACCGAGCGCAGCGATGCCTGGCAACTGGTGCCGCCGCCGGAGGGTGTGACCGGTGGGGTGGCCGATATCAAGAGCGGGGCAACGGGGAGGGCGCGCGATGGCAGCCTCTATGCCGAATGGTAAGGCCTGCGCGGGCTTCACCTACCTGGGCGTGCTGTTTCTGATCGCGGTCAGCAGCATGGCCCTGGCCGCCACCGGCACCCTCTGGGCCACGGCCGCCCAGCGTGAGCACGAGCGCCAGCTGCTGTGGATCGGCGGCCAGTACGCCCAGGCGCTGCGCAGCTACTACCGTGCATCGCCAGGCCTGGCCCAGTACCCACAGGCGCTGGAAGATCTGCTGGAGGACAACCGCTTCCCATCGCCGCAACGGCACATCCGCCGCTTGTACCCCGACCCGATCACCAACGGCGAGGAATGGGGCCTGGTGCGTTCGGAGGACGGGCGGATCACCGGCGTCCACAGCCGCTCGGATGCCACGCCCCTCAAACGCAGCGGCTTCGATGCGCAGTGGTCCGGCTTCGAAGGGCTCGAGCACTACAGCGACTGGCAGTTCGTCGCCGAGCAGCCATTCGCCGAGAGCACCGGCGGTGCCCGTACCCACAGCGGCCCGGGAGATACGCCATGAAACCGCTTGCCGCGCTGTGCTGCCTGTGCCTGCTGCTGGCCTTGCCTGGCGCCCCGGCCCGTGCCGACGCCGAAGACGAGATGAAGGGTTTCATCGTCGACAACACCATCTCGCACATCGGCCATGACTTCTACAACGACTTCACCGACCGCCTGCGCGCCACGAGCCGCCTGGATTTCAACCTGGTGGTGCGCGAACGCCCCGACGCCCGTTGGGGCAGCCTGGTGACGGTGGAATACGAACGCGAGGTGTTGTACCGGCGCTTCCTGCCGCCCAACACCACGCAACTCAAAGACGAGGCCGTCGCGGCGGCGGACCTGGTCAAGCAGCAGATCATCCAGCGCAAGCTGCAACGGCTGCTGCAGGACACCACTGATCTGGAGAGGGACGAGCTATGAGCAACCACATTTCCCGGTGCGTCGCCGTCTGCCTGCTGGCCGGCGCCTTCGCCGGTCACGCCCAGGCCACGGAGCTTGTGTACACCCCGGTCAACCCCGCGTTCGGCGGCAACCCGCTCAACGGCACCTGGCTTTTGAACAACGCCCAGGCGCAGAACGACCATGACGACCCAGACCTCAAGGACCGCGCCTCGGCCTTCGCCGGCACCTCGGCCCTGGAGCGCTTCAGCAACCAGCTCGAGTCGCGGTTGTTGTCCCAGTTGCTGGACAACATCAACGACGGCAAGACCGGCAGCCTTTCTACGGATTCGTTCCTGATCGATGTGATCGACGATTCCGGGGCCCTCAGCATCAAGGTCACCGACCGTGCGACAGGGGAAGTCTCGATCATCGAGGTCAGCGGCCTGAACCCCTGAGAGGGAAGGGTCAATAGGGGAGAACGACCATGAAACGCTTGCTGAGCACACTGCTGATCCTCGCCACCTTGCAAGGCTGCGGCCTGCGCGAGCCGATGCCCGCCGAACAGGATACGGAGACCCCGACCCTGACCCCGCGTGCCTCGACCTACTACGACTTGATCAACATGCCACGGCCCAAGGGCAGGCTGATGGCAGTGGTGTACGGCTTCCGTGACCAGACTGGCCAGTACAAGCCGACCCCGGCAAGCTCCTTCTCCACCAGCGTCACCCAGGGCGCGGCGAGCATGTTGATGGACGCCTTGAGCGCCAGCGGCTGGTTCGTGGTCCTTGAGCGCGAAGGCCTGCAGAACCTGTTGACCGAGCGCAAGATCATCCGCGCCTCGCAGAAGAAACCCGACGCGCCCTTGAACATCCAGGGCGAGTTGCCACCGCTGCAGGCGGCCAACCTGATGCTCGAGGGCGGCATCATCGCCTACGACACCAACGTGCGCAGCGGCGGGGAGGGTGCCCGCTACCTGGGGATCGACCTGTCCCGCGAGTACCGGGTCGACCAGGTTACCGTGAACCTGCGGGCGGTGGATGTGCGCAGCGGCCAGGTACTGGCCAATGTGATGACCAGCAAGACCATCTACTCGATCGGCCGCAGCGCTGGGGTGTTCAAGTTCATCGAGTTCAAGAAACTGCTCGAAGCCGAGGTGGGCTACACCACCAACGAACCGGCCCAGCTGTGCGTGCTCTCGGCCATCGAGGCGGCGGTGGGGCACCTGTTGGCCCAGGGCATCGAGCGTCGGTTGTGGCAGGTGGCGGATGCGGGGGAGGGCAACGGGCAGGTGGACAAGTTCCTGAGCCAGAACCAGCAGCAGTGATTGGCTGAACTGGCCTCTTCGCGGGTAAATCGGAGCGCCGAACCGCCGCTGCGATTTACCCGCGAACAGGTCAGAGCGCTGTATACCGTCAACGCGCCTTGCGCAGTGTCAGGTTGATCCGTCGTTCACCCATCCTCGGATGCACACCCGGCTTGATCGGCATCACCCCGTGATAGCGCAGCCGATCCTCACCGCCCCATACCAGCACGTCGCCGTGGCTCAAGGGTATCCGCTGAGTCCGGTCCGAACGTTGCAACCCACCGAATAGAAACACCGCCGGCAGCCCCAGGGACAGCGACACGATCGGCTGGCCGAAATCGCGCTCGTCACGGTCCTGGTGCAGGGTCAGGCGGGTGCCGGGTAGGTAGTGGTTGATCAGGCAGGCATCCGGGACGAAACCGTCGAAGCCAGCCGCGCAGGCGGCGCGATCGGCGAGTTCGAGCAGTGCCTGGGGCATGGCTGGCCAGGGCAGGCCGGACTTGGGGTCGGTGGGGCTGTAGCGGTAGCCCTGCTCGTCGCTGACCCAGCCCTGGGCGCCGCAGTTGGTCAGGGCCACGGCCATGTGCAGGCCGCCGGGGGTGCGCATGTGCCGGAACGGCGCTGCGCGCAGCACCGGGCGCAGGGCATCGAGGATGGCCTCGACCTCGGCCAGGGCGAAGCCTGGCAACAGCACGGTGTGGCTGGCCAGGCGTTGCGGCTGTGGGCCGAACAGGTCGAGGTCGGACTGGATCATGGGATGGCATCGGTGGGGTCTGCGCGCATTGTAATGCCGACGGCTCGTTCGTGGACCAGTCGAGGCGACGAACCGCCTGGCGGCGCGGTGTCCGCGCTGACGCATTCGCGGGTGAACCCGCTCCCACAAGGCGCCGTGCGCAAGCCTTGCGCAAACCCTGTGGGTTTACCCGCGAAGGGGGCAGCGGCGACCTCAAGCCAAGCGCTGTGGCAGGGGAGAGGGTTTACCGCCAATGAAGGGGAATAAAAAGGAACCGCGGCGCCAGGGAGAGGGAACACCGCGGTCCAAGGGGGACCCGCTACTGCTGGGTGACGATGGCAGTGTTGGTGCTGCCGTATTGGGTGATGGCGGCGTTCTGGTTCATGTTGCTCTGGGTGACGGTCGCCAGGTTGCCGGTGCCGCCCTGGGTGACATAGGCAACGTTGGCGACATCGCTCTGGGTGATGTTGGCGGTGTTGCCACTGCCATACAGCTGGTAGGTGTAGCTCTGGTTACCCTGGCCGGACTGGTCGAGGTTGATGACGTTGCCATTGCCGGCGCTCAGGCCCTCGGCATAGTTGCCGCCGTCGCGTTGGGCGGCGACGAGCAGGTTGTCGCTGCCGTTCTGTTCGAAGTACAGCTCGTTGTTGCCATCGACCTGGTTGGTCTCCATGGTATTGCGGTTGCCTTTCTGCTCGAGCTTGGCCAACTGGCTCATGCCTTCCTGGTTGAAGTTGACGCTGTTGCCGTTGCCGTTTTGCTTGATCTGGGCTTTCTGGTCGCTGCCGAACTGGCCGCCGAACTTCTCGCCCTTCCAGTTGCTGGCCATGACCTTGTTGCCGTTGCCGGTGGTGTCGATGGTCAGGCTGTGGTTGTCACCGGTCTGGTAGGTGAAGTGCAGGTTGTCCTTGCCGTTCTGGGTGATGTCGACCACCGAGTTGTTGGTCTCGAACTGGTCCGACCAACTGGCGTTACGCTGGCCGCTCTGGGACAGGTGGGCGGAGTTGGCCTCGCCGAAGCTCTGGTCGATGTAGCCTTCGTTGAGCTGGCCTTGCTGATAGACACTGGCCTGGCTGGCGACCTGGGTGTCCTGCCACACCTCTACGGAGTGGCTGCCACCGACCTGCTGGATGTCGATGATGCCGCCCAGGCCGTTGCGCTGGTCGCCGTAGGCCCAGCTGGCCTGACCCTTCTGCTGGATACGGATGTCGCCGTTGTCATGCAGGATATGCTCGGAAGCGGCAGTGTTGCCGGTGCCTTCCTGCATGATCTGGGCGCGGTTGTTGGTGCCGCCGATCAACTGCTCGACCACCGCATCGTTGGCGCTGCCTTGCTGAAGCGTGGTGGCCTGGGCCCCGGTCTGGAATTCCTGGAACACTTTGGACATGTTGCCGGTGCCTTGCTGGACTTGCAGCACCTGGTTGTCCTGGCCCAGCGACTGGCTGGAGAAGTTGTCGTTGAGGGTGCCGCCGGAGCGCTGGATGGTCTTGCTGCCGTTCTCCATGATCTGGTCGGCGTAGCCGGCGTTGTAGGAGCCGGTGGCGCTCTGGCTGATGTCGCTGGTGCTGGTGTCCTGCACGGCCAGGTGGTTGTGGCCCTGGCCGGTCTGGTCCTGGGTGACCGAGGCGTAGGGGGCGACGGTCTGCAGGACTTCGGCGATGTTCGCCTTGCCCTGCTGGTTCTGGGTCGAGGTGCTGTCATCGGCCATGACCTGGCCGGCGATCGCCAGGACAACGGCGGCGCTTAAGGGAGCGAGCTTGAACATGGTGGTGCCTCCAGGTCTAACGGTATTGAGTGATCTGAACATGTTGGCCATTGCCAGCCTGGGTCACGGCGCTGGTCAGCCCCGTGCCGCTCTGCTGGATGCTGGCGGTGTTGTAGTTGCCGAACTGCTCGATCGACGCGCTGTTGTTGCTACCGCTCTGGCGGATGGCGGCGTTGTTGCCCTGGCCCTGTTGCACGATCGAGGCCATCAGGTCGCTGCCTTCCTGCAGGATGTACGCCTCCTGCGCGCCCCCGGCCTGGACGATCCGGCCCAGCAGGGCCTGACCGTTCTGGTCGAGGGCGGCACGGTTGCCCGAACCTTGCTGCTCGATGACCGCCATCTGGCCGGCACCTGCCGGGATCAGGCGCACGATCACCGGTTCTCCCAGGTCATTGCCGAGCGCAAGGTCGGCGTTGTCCATCAGGTCGTCGGCCCAGCTGGGCTGGAGGACCTGGCCCGCCAGGGCCAGGCAGAGCAGCAGTGGATTCAGGCGTTTCATGGCGGCCTCCCAGGCTTACTGCACTCTGACCGGCACGGTGCGAACGGTGCCTTGGCTGGTGCGGATGGTCGCTGACGGCGTGGCGGTCGGCACCAGGGTGGTGCTGTTGCTGACGATCACCCGCCAGCGCCCGGTCAGCGGTACCGCGGTGCTGCCCAAGGTCACCAGGCCGTTACGGGTGGTCACTTGCACCGTCACGGTGTTGCCGGTGGTCACCGAGGACGTGCCGCTGATGTCCCAGTTGTAACGGTTGTTAGAACGTGCGGTGACGGTTGCCGCGGTGACCGTGAGGGTCTCGGTCGGCGGCTTGGGCGACACTTGCACGGTGACGGTGCCACTGCCCGATAGCGCGCCGATCGAGTCACGCGCCACGTAGGTGAACGTGGTGGTGAACGGCGCGGTGACCGTGGCCGGTGGCGTGTAGGTGACCGTGGTGCCGTTGTGGCTGACCGTGCCGCGACCGATCGGAGGCTGAGTGACACTGGCAACGGCCAGTGGCAGGTTGCCTTCAGGGTCCGTGTCGTTGGCCAACACGTTGATGGTCAGCGGTACGCCCAGGGTCGCCACGCTGTCGGCCACAGCGGTCGGCGCGCGGTTGGGCACGACGTTGACGGTCACCGTGGCCGGCTCGGACTTCAGCCCTTTGGCGTCCTGGGCGCGGTAGCTGAAGATCGCCGGGAAGGCCGTGGTGGCACCGACAGGCGGGGTGTAGGTCACCGAGGTGGTGCCATTGAGAACCACCGAGCCCAGGCCTGTACCCGGTTGGGTGAGGTCGGTGATGGTCAGCGGCATGTCGCCATCGGGGTCCGTGTCGTTGGTCAGCAGGTTGAGGGTCAGCGGCACGCCGACACTGGTCCCGCCGACATCGGCCTGGGCCAGCGGCGGCTGGTTCTCGGCCGTGACCGGTGCATTGCCGACTACCGTCACCGGCTCGACGTCACTGCCGCCACGGGCGGATTTGACCGTCACGGTGGCAGGGGGCTGGGTCAGGTCAGTGACGGTCAA
The DNA here is from genome assembly GCF_048068075.1 of Pseudomonas sp. NY15354. NCBI lineage: Bacteria > Pseudomonadati > Pseudomonadota > Gammaproteobacteria > Pseudomonadales > Pseudomonadaceae > Pseudomonas > Pseudomonas sp. NY15354. The sequence continues at coordinate 100,026 of NZ_JBLUPV010000009.1, read as the reverse complement.
GGTCTGCAGCGTGCCGGACTTGGACAGGCGACCGTAGCCTTGGGCAACCAGGTCTGGTATCTGCACCTCGTCACTGGAGCTGGCCTCGATCACCAGGCGTTTGCTGGCCCAGTCGAAGCGGGCGGTACGAACTTTCACCACGTCGCTGAGCTTGCTCGACAACGCCGTTGGGCGGGTACCGCCTGCGGTGCTGCTGGCCGTGACGACCACCACCGGTGGCGGCGCGGTCTGGTTCAACTGCTGGCTGAAGAACAGCCCGCTGTTGTCGGACAACAGGTTGAACTCGCAAGGCGAGGCTGGGCTGCCGACCAGGGCCAGGCCATAGCGCATGCACAGGCTGGCATCGCTCGGTGCCTTGGCGAACACCTCGACACGGGTGCCATTGCCGTTGCGCTGGTAGGTGGCGCGTTCCAGGGTCGCCGGTGTTTGCGCACGTGGGTCGAGCACTTTGCCCGAGAGCGTGAACACGTTGGTCTGGATGTGCCCGGCCGGGCCGTCGATGGCCACGAAGTTGGTATTGAACGGGCTGCCGGTCACTTCTTCGGTGAGGTTGGGGTCGCCGATGAAGGTGTCGGTGGCGCCAGTGTCCGGGTTGAGCTCGGTATAGAAGCCCTTGGCGCTGCGCAAGAACGGCCCGATGTTGCCCTTGAGCGCGCCGCTGAAGTCTCCGGGAGCGCCGATGCCGATGTCGCGGGTGATGTTGATCGCCCGCCGGCCAGGGGTGGTGACGACCACGGTGTCGACACCGTAGGGGTGGGTGATGCGATAGGTGCCGGCGGTGGGCACCGAGGCGCGGATGCGGATTCGGGCGAAGCTTTGCTGGTCGCCATCGACCGGGTTCTCGGCGGCGAAGGCCGCTTCGACGCCCGCGACGTAGACATCCAGTTCATAGCCGCTGTTGCCCACGGCAGGAATCGAGGTTTCGGCCAGGAACCAGAACATCTCTGGCGGCCAGTTGTCCGGGAACACCAGCGGCAGGGCGTCGTCGTACACGCCCGGCTCCGGCAGCAAGGTGCACATGTAGGCAGGTGCCCCTGGCGCGCCGGGTGCCCGCGAGCTGGTGGCCCGCGATTGGCACAGTTCCAGGGACAGTTCGCTGGCGTCCTTGTACCACATCGGATAACCGCCGGTGGCCAGGGTGTAGGGGCCTGGATCGACCTCGGTGAGCGCAGCCGATACCGCGCCGCTGAGAGAGAGGGAAAGCCCGGCGGCGTAAAGTGCCCGGCGTGGCCAAGTGTTCATGCTGCCTCCTTGAAGGCGGAGCCTTTGTCTGTTCATGGCACCAGCACCACGTCTTCGCTGTCGCTACCGCCGTTGTCGCTGGTGACTTGCACCTTCGCGGGCGGTATTGGCGAGAGCCCTGTGCTCAATGTCTTCACCGCGCCGTTACCGGAGAGGCTGCCGATCAGCGTGCCATTGCCGGTGCGGGCAACCATGGCAGGCGGCGAGGTCTCGTCGCTGCTGCTGGCGACCAGGGTCAGCTGGCCGCTGGCCAGGCTGTATTCGGCGCGGGTGATGGTCACCAGGTCGGTCAGCGGCAGGTTCGCGCTGGTGGCGGTGCTGGTGGGGATGGCCACGCTGTTGTCCGCAGTGACGGTCATGGTGGTTGGCAGCGTCGGGTCGAGCGTCGACTGGGCGTACCAGGTGCCGGTCTTGTTGGCCTCGGTCAGCGGCAGGCTGGGCGACTGGCTGGTGAGGTTCACGGCGGCCGGAGGTGGGGGCGCCAGGACGAAGACATCTTGCTGGGCGCGCAGGTCGCCGTTTTCAGTGTGCCGTGAGTAGGTGCTGCGTTGGGGCAGCAACGGGGTCGGCAGGTTGACGCTGGAGAGCTTGCCGGACACTGCGAACAGCTCGGTGCGCAGGTCGATGCCGTTGGGGCCCTCGATTCGCACGAAGTTGGTGTTGAACGGGCTGCCGGTCACGGCTTCGTTGAGGTTGGGGTCGCCGATGAACCGCTCGCTCGCCCCGGTGCTGGGGTTGGTTTCGGTGTACGGCCCATTGACGCTGCGCAGGAACGGGCCGATGTCACCCTTGAGCGCACCGGTGAAGTTGCCGGGCGAGCCAATGCCGATGTCGCGGGTCATGTTGATCGCCCGCCGGCCCGGGGTGGCCACGTCGAACACCTCGACGCCGTAGGGGTGGGTGATGATGTAGGTGCCTGCGGTGGGCACATCGACGCGGATGCGCACCCGGGCGAAGCTGACCTGGTCGCCCTCTTTGGGTTCTTCGGCGCTGAACGCGGCCTCGACCGCCGAGACATAGCCCAGGTCGATACCGCGGGCGGCGTCGACGATGGCGGCGTCGGCGGTGAACCAGAACGCCTCGTCAGGGAAGTTGGTGGGGAAGACGATTGGCTGGGTGTCGTCGAACACGCCCGGGGTCGGCAGCAGCGTGCACATGTACGACGGCGCGCCAGGCGCCCCGGCCACCCGCGAGCTCACCGCCTTGGTCAGGCACAGGTCCAGTACCCGGCCGTGGGTGTCCTGGTACCACGCGGCGAAGCCGCCGTTTTCCGGTGTGTAGGTGCCCTGGTCGACCGCGTTGAGGGCGGCCTGGGCGGGAAGCTGGAGCATGCTGGCGAAGATCGCCACTGCCAGCGGGTGGGGTATCGGTCGGTGCATGAGTCAAACCCTCCTGCAAACGAGCCCATCGGGTGGGGCGTCTGCACAGGGATCGGCAACAGCCGTGCCACTTTTCTGATATTGCACTGCAGGCCTTGTGGGGCGTGGCTTTGGCGAATCCTACTGAGCGCGTCTGGGCCAAACGGTGGTGGGCTGAGTCCCCCAGCATTGGGGAATTGGGGCGCGTGGTGTGGGGCGTTCTGTCCGTGGGTGAACCCGCTTCTCGACTGGCGTGATGGTGGTGGACGCGGGTTCCCCCGCGAAAAGGCGTTTGCACAGATCGCCAGTGCCTTTACGTAAACGTAAGCTTTGTGCCAACCTGCCTCCCAACCGGATGACGGCCCGGGGATTCTGACGCACACTGCAACAAGTCCCGGAGCCCTTCCCCTGTGGGGGCACAGCTGGAGTAAACGATGGCGCGACAATTTCCAATAACAAACGCCTCCGACCCTTTGCAGGAATCCCGTCAGGCCCGGCTCAAGCTGGCCAACGAGGGCGAACTGCCCTCCGGGATGCTGCGCGAGGAGATCGATGCCTCCTGGCGTCGCAGCCTTGGCCATGGCCTGGACTGCCTGCAGGACGAGCAGGTGGGCTTGGGCACCCGGCCGGGGCATGACCTGCGCTCGCTGCTCGAACACAACCGCCTGCTGATCGACGCAGTGGCCCCGGAGCTCGATTACCTGGTCAAGCGCCAGGGCAAGAGCGGCATCGTCATCCTCGGTGACGCCCAGGCCAACGTCCTGGCCATCGAGGGCCAGACCCACGTACTCGGCCGCGAGGGCCTGCGTGACCTGCACCCTGGCAGTTGCTGGAGCGAGGCGCTACGCGGCACCAATGCCATCGGCACGGCGGTGGTCGAAGGCCGTCCGACGCTGATCAACTGTGGCGAACACTACCTGGACCGGCTGAGCCCGTTCTCGTGCACCTCGGTCCCCCTGCGTGACCCGCGCGGGGAAGTGATCGGCGTGCTGGACATCACCCGCGAAGGGGTGATGACCCAACCCCAGGACAACCTCTCCACCCTGATGCTCGCCGCGGGCAACATCGAAAGCCGGCTGTTCGGTCTGTGTCACCCCGAGCACCTGGTGCTGGCTTTCCACAGTCGCCCGCAATACCTCACCAGTGCCTGGCAGGGGCTGTTGGCCCTGAGCCTGGACGGCGAGGTGCTGGCAGCCAACGACAACGCCTGCCAGCTGTTGCAGGTCTCGCGCCAGGCGTTGACCGGCCGGCGCAGCAGCGACTTGCTCGGCGAACGCTCACCGGCCTTCATCGCCCGCCTGTGGCAGGGTGGGGTCAGCAGTGTGCAAACCGCCAAGGGCGAGTTCTTCTTCCGCGCCCTGCAACTGCCTCGGCACGGCAACCTCGGCGTCAGCGTGGCGCCCGGCAAACCCCTCAATTCGAACAAGTCCCCGGCCCTGGAAGCCCTGGCCGGTGGCGATGCGCGCCTGGCCCGAAGCCTGCGCATGGCGCGTCAGGGCTTGGTCAATGGCCTGCCGGTGTTGCTGCTGGGCGAGACCGGCACGGGCAAGGAAGTAGCCGCCCGCGCCCTGCACCAGGCCAGCCCGCGCGCCGATAAACCCTTCGTTGCCGTCAACTGTGCGGCGATCCCCGAGGGGCTGATCGAGTCCGAGCTGTTCGGCTACCGCGAGGGCGCCTTTACCGGCTCGCGTCGTGGCGGCATGGTCGGGCGCCTGATGCAGGCCCATGGCGGCACGTTGTTCCTCGACGAGATCGGCGACATGCCCCTGGCCTTGCAGGCGCGGCTGCTGCGGGTGCTGCAGGAGCGCCGGGTAGCCCCCTTGGGCGCCGGTGAAGAGCAGGACATCGACGTGGCGTTGATTTGCGCCACCCACCGCGACCTCAAGCGTCTGGTGGCCGAACAGCATTTTCGCGAGGACCTGTACTACCGGGTCAACGGCGTCTCCCTGCGCCTGCCGGCGCTGCGTGAGCGGGACGATCTGGCGAGCATCGTCGAGGGGTTGCTGGACAAGTTCGGCGCCAAGGGCGTGACCCTCGACCCGGCCTTGGCCGAGCTGCTCGAGGGCTTCGACTGGCCGGGTAACATCCGCCAGCTGGAAATGGTGCTGCGCACCGCCCTGGCCATGCGCGAGGAGGGTGAGCAGGTGCTGAGCCTGGAGCATCTCACCGACTGCCTGCTGGACGAGTTGGCCAGTGGCGCGGTGCCCTCCGGCAGCCTGCGCGAAAACGAGCTGGAGCTGATCCGTGGGGCGTTGACCCGGCACCAAGGCAATGTCTCTGCCGCTGCCGAAGCCTTGGGCATCAGCCGGGCCACGCTGTACCGCAAGCTCAAGCACCTGCGCAGCTGACATGGGCGGCCTGTTCGCACGGCTGGTGGAAACCAGCGATCCGCTGCTGATGCGCCAGGCCCTGGCCTGGTTGTATGGTTTCGTGCGCCCGCACCGGCGGGCCATCGCTTTGCTGCTGGGGCTGTCGTTGTGCGCCTCGCTGCTGGCCCTGGCCCAGCCATGGCTGGTCAAGACGCTGATCGACGAAGGCTTGCTGGCGCGCGACTACACGACCCTCTGGCACATGGCGGCGGTGATGATCCTGGCCGGCGTGCTCGGCACGCTGCTGGCAGGCGTCAATCGCTACCTGCACACGCGTTTGTCGGGGCGCATCCTGTTTGCCCTGCGCGATGACCTCTATCGGCATCTGCAGCAGCTGTCGCCGACGTTCTACGGGCGTCGGCGCACCGGCGACATCCTCTCCCGGCTCGACGGCGATGTCGCCGAGATCCAGCGTTTTGCCGTGGATTCGTTGTTCTCGGCGGTGTCCAGCGTGATCGGCCTGCTCGGCGCGCTGACCTTGATGCTGATGCTCTCCTGGCAGCTGTCGCTGTTGCTGGCGCTGTTGATTCCTATCGAAGTGCTGTGGCTGCGTTGGATGCGGCGCAAGGTCGAGCGTGAGGTGCGCAGCCTGCGCGAGCGTTCGACGGACGTGTCGTCGTTTCTGGTCGAGACCCTGCCGGCGATGAAGTTCATCCAGGCGGCGGGCCAGCAAGGCCGCGAGGCCAGGCGCCTGGAGCAGCTCGGCCAGGGCTACATGGGCCAGTTGCTCAAGGTGCAGGTGACCGAGTTCTTCACCCAGGCGGTGCCCGGCACACTCACCTCCTTGTGCCGCGCCTGCGCGTTTCTGGTCGGCGGCTGGTGGGTGATCCAGGGGACTTGGCAGTTGGGGGCGTTGATCGCCTTTTCCACCTACCTGGGGATGGCCGTGGGGCCGGTGCAGAGCCTGCTGGGCCTGTACGTGGCGGTGCAGCGCATGGCAGTGAGCCTGGGCAGGGTGATGGAGCTCAAGCAGGAGCCGGTGGCAGTGCACCAGGCCCCGTCACCCAGGCCCATGCCGGACGGCCCGGGGGAACTGCGTCTGGAGCAGGTGGCCTTTGCCCATGCCGGGCGCCAGGGCGCGGTGCTGCGGGAGGTTGATGTGCGCATCCCGGGCGGGCTGAAAGTCGCCATCAGCGGCGCCTCGGGTGTCGGCAAATCGACCCTGATCGACCTGCTGCAGCGCTTCTACGACCCCGATGCCGGGCGCATCCTGCTTGACGGCACGGACCTGCGCGAGCTGGACCTGCAGGCGTTGCGCCGGCGTATCGCGGTGGTCAGCCAGGACATCGTGCTGTTTCGCGGCACCCTGGCGCAGAACCTGGCCTACAGCACGCCCGAGGCCAGCCTGGCCGACCTGCAGCGGGTGGTATGCCTGACCCAGCTGGAGGGCCTTGTGCAAAGCCTGCCGCTGGGGCTGGACGGGCTGCTGGGCGAGCGTGGCCAACAGCTGTCCGGCGGGCAGAAACAACGCATCGCCATTGCCCGCGCGCTGCTGCAGGACCCTGCGATCCTGGTGCTCGACGAAGCCACCTCGGCGGTGGATGAAGCCACCGAGCGTGAAGTCATCGCGGCCATCGACCAATTGTTCGCCGGTCGCACCCGCATCCTGATCAGCCATCGCGCCTCGACCCTCGCCGACGCCGACCTGCACCTGCAGTTGCACGACGGCCAGTTGCAGGTCAGGCCCCAGGAGGTTGCCGGCCATGGCCAATGAACTGCGTATCGGCGTGATCGACAGCGGTTGCTCGCCCGAGCAGGCTACGACGTTGGTCGCGGCACGGCGTTTTCGGCTCGAAGAGGGGGTGCTGTGCGAAGAGGCGCCCGTGCCTGACCATCTGGGCCATGGCAGTGCAGTGCTGGCCCGTCTGCAATCGGAAGCGGGGGCGCTGCCGATGCTGATGGCCCAGGTCTTCGAGCGGCAGTGGAGCACCAGCGCCCTGCAGGTCGCCGCAGCATTGCTCTGGCTGGTGGAAGAGGGCGCGACTGTGGTCAACCTGAGCCTGGGCCTGCACCAGGACCGGCCCGTACTGCGCCAGGCCTGCGCCGAAGCACAGGCGGCCGGTGTGCTGCTGTGCGCTTCAAGCCCCGCCCGGGGTGGGCCGGTGTATCCGGCCAGTTACCCCGGCGTGCTGCGCATTACCGGTGATGCCCGTTGCGCACCGGGGCAGTGGTCCTGGCTGGGCAGCGGCCAGGCCGACATCGGCGGCTCTGTCGGCGGGCAGGGCATGGCCGGGGCGAGCCTGGCCTGTGCCGCACTGAGCGGGCGGATAGCCCGACTGCTGGAGCAGCACCCCGAGATGGATCATCCCCAGCTGCTGGCGCACCTGCGCGAGGCGGCCGCCTTCACCGGCCCCGAGCGCAGAGGCGCCTACAATGGCTGACCCCCGCATCCTCGTACTGGGCGCAGGCCCGGCAGGCGCAGCCACGGCCTTGGGCCTGCGGCGCCTCGGCTATCCCGTCACGGTGGTCTCGGACTGGCGCCGTTTCGCCGCAGTCGAAGGCGTCTCCGAACGCGTGCTGGAGGGCCTGCGCCATGCCGGGCTGGGCAGGGCGCTGGGTGAGGCGGTGAGCCTGGCGACGCGCCAGGTGCATTGGAATGGCGAGCACCTACGGCTGAATCAGGAATATTTACTCGATCGCCCAGCGTTCGACCGTGCCTTGCGTGGCGATCTGCTGCGCGCAGGCGTGACGCTGATCGAAGGCCGGGTGCGCGACATTCGCCATGACGGCGGGCACCAGGTGCGGCTGGAGGATGGTCAGGTGTTGCGGGCTGACTTTCTGGTGGAAGCCCGTGGTCGCCAGGCACCCCTGGCGGCCGATCGGTCGCGCGGTCCGGAAACCGTCAGCCTGCTCAACCGTTGGCAGAGCGCGCCTGGGGAGCCCGCGTCGGCAGTGCAGAGCCTGGACGATGGCTGGGCCTGGATGGCGCGCCTGGCCGACGGCCAGTGCTACTGGCAGATCACGCTCGATGCCGGCGCGGCGGGCCTGCCGGGCAAGGCAGCGCTGCCAGCGTACTGCGCCGCACGGCGCGCGCAGTCGGCGCTGGTGGCGGAGCTATTCGATGAGCAGGCGCTGCAGCCTTGCGAGGTGCATGCCCGCAGCAGCACGGCGATCCTGGCGGGCGAATGTGTGGGCAATGACTGGATACGGGTGGGGGATGCAGCGATGGCCGTGGACCCCTTGTCGGGCAATGGCATCTTCCAATCGCTGTCGTCGGCGTTACAGGCACCGGTGGTGATCAACACCTTGCTGCGCCGGCCCGAGCGCGCCGCCTTGGCGCGACAGTTTCACCAGGAACGGATCGAGCAGTTGTTCCTGCGCTTTGCCCGTATCGGGCGGGACTTCTACGCCCAGGAGCTGGGCCGTGCCGAGCACCCGTTCTGGGCACGGCGCCGGGCATGGCCGGACGCCGAGCCGATGCACGCGGCGGCAGATTGGCAGGCCGTGCAGGTGGCGCGCCGGCCAGTGCTGCGCGAGAGCCTGGTGGAGGAGGCCGAGGTGGTCGTGACCCGGGACCAGCCGCTGGGGATCTGGCACTTGCAGGGGGTCGAACTGGCCCCGGTGGTGCGGGCGGTGCGGGCGGGCGAGGCGTTGCAGTCGGTACTGGGCGCGATGGCGGTGGAGCAGCAAGGGATGGTGCGGCGGTGGCTGGGCGAGCAGGGGTATCGGTGAGACTGCTGGGGCTGCACAGCAGCCCCACACCGCTAGAAGAAGGTCCCGACCAGCAGTTGCAGGTAGGTCCCGGTATCCCGCCCGCCCAATTGCACGCCACCGTCACTGGCACTGCGCTCAGGGGTGTAGAACCCCACCAACGGGCTGATCAGCAGGTGGTCATTGACCATCCATTCCACATACAGGTCCACTTCACGCCCGCCCAGATTGCCTTGGTCGGTGTCCAGGGTATCGAAGTCGAAATACAGCGCGCCCAGGGTCAGGTTGTCCCGTGGCTTGGCCTTTAGCCCGACGTGATGCACCTGGGTGTTGCTGTTGAACGGCCCTGCATAGTTGGCCGCAACCTCGCCCTGGAACCAGGTGCCATAGCCGCGGCTTGCGCCGTAGAACAGCGGGTCGAAGTCCTCGGAGAAGCGGCTGTAGCGGTAGGTGGCCGTCGGCGACCAGGGCAGGCCGGAGAAGGTCCAGTTGCCCTCCAGGTACCAGGCGTCCTCGCGCCCGCCGGTGCGGTCCTGGGTGACGTATTCGGCGGCCAGCTCCAGGTCTTGCACACCCAGGCTGCCGCGCCCGCGCAGGCTGTAGGTGTCCATGCCATCGCGGTGCTCCAGGCCCATGATCTGGGCATAGCGACGGTCGACGTCCAACCCACGGATCCAGCTCACGCCGAGGGTGCCTGCGTCGGCGACATGCTCCAGGTTGGTCACGGCCAGGGACGTATCGGCCTGGTAGTGGTTGTCGGACTTGAGCCACATCAGGTCGCCTCGCCAGCCTTGGCTGCCGCCCAGGCGCACGACCGCCGTGCGATCGAAGGCCTTGCGCGCGGCCAGGTAATAGGCGCCGCCGCGGTTGAAGTTGGCGCCCAGATCGACCTTGCCGAGGTTGACCGGGTCCCCCTGGATCAAGAACCCATCGCCCAGCGTCACCACCTGGCGTCCGCCCGAGATATCGATGCCATCTTCACCCAGCGCCGGGAACAGAGTGCCCGAACGCCAGCCCAGGTAGGCATCCTCCACGGCGGTACGGCGTTCGTCGCCCAAGGTGAGCCCGGCGGCGTCGCCATCGCCCCAGGTGGCGGAGCTGAGCAGGCTGAAGGCGCCATACAGCGAACCTGCTTCGGCCAAGGCCTGGCTCCCGCTGAGCCCGTACTTGATGTAGCCCTCGCGCCAGGCACTGCTGCCGGGCTGACGGTTGCCGGCCTGGTTGAAGCTTTCGTCACTGTGAAACACGCCGAACAGCGCCTCGAGGTCGGCGTTCAGGACAGTGCCATCCTGGTTGTACAGCTCCTGGGCCTGGGTGAGGGGGGCGGCGGCCAGCAGGGCCAGAGTGCAGGCGAGTGTGTGCCTCATGGTGTGCTCCATGTTTGTTTTTGTTTTGTTGTCTGTTGCGGCCTCTTCGCGGGTAGACCCCCACAGGTACTACGCAAACCCTGTGGGAGCAGATTGACCCGCGAATCGGGCGACGCGAATTGAAGATCAGAGCTTGATCAGCACCGACTTGAGCTCGGTGTAGTGCTCGATGGCGTTGGCCCCCATCTCGCGGCCGACGCCGGAGAGCTTGTAGCCACCGAAGGGCAGTGACGGGTCCAGGGCGCTGTGGCAATTGACCCACACCGAGCCAGACTTGATACGCGGAATCATCCGGTGCACCGCGCCCAGGTCGTTGGACCAGATGCTCGCCCCCAACCCGTAGGGGTTGTCGTTGGCCAGGCGCACCACCTCATCGATATCGTCGAAGGGCATGGCCACCAGTACCGGCCCGAAGATCTCCTCCTGGACCAGGCGATGACGCTGGTCGACGTCGACGATCACCGTCGGCTTGACGAAGTAGCCGGGCCCGAAACCTTCGCCCCCGCAGGCGATGGTAGCGCCCAGCTCACGGCCTAGGTTGATGTAGCCGGTGACCCGGTCCTGTTGCTTGGCCGAGATCAGCGGGCCCATCTGCACCGAGGGGTCCAGGCCATTGCCCAGCTTCATGCCATTGGCAATGCCCGCGATGTCGGCCACCACGTTGTCGAAGTGTTTGCGGTGTACATACAGCCGGGAGCCGGCGCAGCACACCTGGCCTTGGTTGAAGAAGATCGCCGTGGCAGCGCCTGCGGCGGCTTCCTGCAGGTTGGCGTCGGGCATGACGATCGTGGGCGACTTGCCGCCCAGTTCCAGGGTGACTCGGGTCATGTTGTCCATGGCCGCCTTGCCGATCTGCTTGCCGACCTCGGTGGAGCCGGTGAAGGTCAGTTTGTCCACCCCCGGGTGGCTGCTCAGGGCGGCGCCGGCGTTGAGGCCGGTGCCAGTGACCACGTTGAAGACCCCGGCCGGGTAGCCAGCCTCGTCCACCAGTTCGGCCAGTTTAAGGGCGGTCAGCGGGGTTTCGTCGGCGGGCTTGAGCACCAGGGTGCAGCCGGTGGCCAGGGCCGGGCCGAGTTTCCAGCAGGCCAGCAGCAACGGGAAGTTCCAGGCCACGATCGCACCGACCACGCCCACCGCCTCGCGGCGGATGAAACCGTGGAACTGCTCGTTCGGCATCAAGGGCAGGGACGGCTCGACGGTGCTGCCTTCGATCTTGGTCGCCCAACCGGCCATGTAGCGCAGAAAATCGATCGCAAGCTGCACATCCATCACCTGGGCCACGGCAGCGCTCTTGCCGTTATTCAGGCATTCGAGCTCGGCCAGCACCTGGGCGTCGCGCTCCATCAGGTCGGCCAGGCGCCACAGCAGGTTCTGCCGTTCGCGTGGGCGCAGGCGGCTCCAGGGCGAGTCGTCGAAGGCCTGGCGCGCGGCGTTCACTGCCCGGTCCACATCCTGCGGGTCGGCCGAAGGCACTTCGCCCAGAATCTCACCTGTGGCCGGGTTGCGAAAACTCATGGTCCGGCCGCTGGCGGCGTCCTGCCAGTCAGCGCCGATGCGCATCTTCAGCTTGCGCTCGAGAAACGCGCGGGTGGCAGGGAGGAGGGGCAGTTCGCAATGCATGGTTCGGTGCCTCTTGTCATTGGAGTGTGGAGGCACCTGCGCAATGGCCGTGCCAAGGCGCGGCGGGTGCGGCGATGGCCTTGAATGACAAGGCTTTCGTGCCGGGTCGAGGTCCAGTGCCAGGGGCTATGCTGTTGCACATTGAGACGGGATGAGACGGTGGTGAAACAGTGGGACCGAGTTGGGCGCTTCGCGGGTGAACCCGCTCCCACAGGTACAGCGGTGACAGTCAGTGCACCGCAGAAGCGGTGGGGTTGCTGCTCTCAATTTACAGCGGTGCTTTGGACAGCACCGCAGAACCTGTGGGAGCGGGTTTACCCGCGAAGCGCCTGACGCCGAAGCCGTGTCTCACACTGAAACAACCTGTCGCGAAATGGGACGTTCCGGCTCGCCAGTGGCGATATGAAATCTCTGCCAAAAAGCAATCAACGCATTGAAAACAAAGGTTTTTACGAAGGCTGGCACACTTTCTGTATCAGCCCTCGGTACATGCACCAGCGGTATCAGAGCGTGCGATAACGATAAGAACAACACCGTGGAGGTCTGACCTTGAAGACGACTCGACTCCGGCGGCATGCGGGCAAATTGGCGCTGGTCGCCGCCGCACTGCTGAGCACCCAGGCCATGGCGGCCGAGCAGGGCCCGAGCCTGTTGCAATCGAAGTGCATGGGGTGCCATATCCCCGAAGGCAACGACAGTTACAGCCGCATCAGCCACCAGCGCAAGACGCCCGAAGGCTGGCTGATGAGCATCGCGCGCATGCAGGTGATGCACGGCCTGCAGATCAGCGACGATGACCGTCGCACCTTGGTCAAGTACCTGGCGGACAAGCAGGGCCTGGCGCCCAGCGAGACCGAAGGCGTGCGCTACGCCATGGAGCGCCGGCTCAACACCGTCGAGCATTTCGACGACCAGACCAGCCAGATGTGCGGCCGCTGCCACTCCGGCGCTCGCGTCGCCCTGCAGCGTCGCCCCGCTCAGGAATGGGAGCACCTGGTCAACTTCCACCTCGGCCAATGGCCATCCCTCGAATACCAGGCCCAGGCCCGCGACCGCGACTGGCTGGACATCGCCTTGAAGCAGATGGTCCCGGACCTGGCCAAGCGCTACCCCCTCGACAACCCCGCCTGGGCCCAATGGCTCAAGACCCGGCCCAAGGCCGATGCCTTGCCGGGCCAGTGGGCCTTCAGTGGGCACATGCTGGCCAAGGGCGATGTGCGCGGCGTGATGAGCGTGACCGCCGACAAAGACGACACCTTCAAGGTCGAGGTCAAGGGCACCTATGCCGACGGCACGCCGTTCAACGGTAGCGGCTCGGCGATTCTCTACAACGGCTATGAATGGCGCGGCAACGTGAAGGTCGGCGACAGCAACCTGCGCCAGGTGTTCGCCGCACTGGACGGTGAGATGAAGGGGCGCATGTTCGAAGCTGACCACGACGAGCGCGGCCTGGACTTCAGCGCGGTGAAGGAGGGCAAGGCACGTCTGCTGGCCGTGCAGCCGGCGTTCATCAAGGCCGGTAGCGAAAGCGAGATCACCCTGGTCGGCAGCGGCCTGTCCGGCAAGCCGGCGCTGGGGGCTGGGGTGGAGGTGACCGAGGTGCTGGAGGCCACGCCGACCCAGGTCAGGGTCAAGGCCCGCGCCGCGGCCGATGCTGCGCCGGGTCAGCGCGAGGTGGCTGTCGGTGCGCTCAAGGGCGCGAATCTGGCGGTGTACGACAAAGTCGACGAGGTCAAGGTGGTGCCTGCGTTCTCCATCGCCCGCATTGGTGAGAACGGCGGCTCCACACCTAAGGTCCAGGGCCGCTTCGAGGCCGAGGCCTGGGGCAAGGACGCCAGCGGCCAGCCCCTGCGCATCGGCTACCTGCCGGCCAAATGGAAGGTCGAGCCGTTCAACGAGCGCGCCGTGGAAGACGAAGACGTGAAGTTCGCCGGCCAGATGCAGCCTGACGGCATCTTCATGCCGGCCGGTGCCGGCCCCAACCCCGAGCGCAAGATGATGACCAACAACGCCGGCAACCTGAAGGTCATCGCCGAACTCGAAGACGGCGGGCAGAAGGGCGAAGGCCACATGATCGTCACCGTGCAGCGCTGGAACAACCCGCCGTTGCCATGACGGCCGGTTGTCGCGCGTGCCACCGAAGAACGGGCTGAAGAATCATCGAGAGGTCGCCATGGGCGCACTATTGAACTTGGTCGAACGCAACCTGCACGAAGTGCAGGTGGATGCCGACCGCATGCTCTTTCATATCCCCAGCAGTTCGCTGTTCGCCGCCGATGCGGTGACCGGCGACATCATCGACACCCTGCGCCAACAGGGCTGCTCCGCCGAAGAGCTGGTGCAGCGCCTGGGGCAACGCTTCACCGGCCAGGACATCGAAGACACCCTGCGTGAGCTGATCGCCCTGGAGCTGGTCAGCGACGGCTCGCCGCTGACGCCGGAGATCGCCCTGCGCAAGGTCGAGCGCACGGCGCTCAACACCGTGGTGCTCAACGTCAACACCGGCTGCAACCTCAGCTGCACCTACTGCTACAAGGAAGACCTGGACAAACCCTCGGCCGGCAAGAAGATGAGCGCCGCCACCGCCGAAGCCTCGGTGGAGATGCTGCTCAAGGAGTCGCCTGACGAGCAACGCTACAGCGTGGTGTTCTTCGGCGGCGAGCCGTTGTCCAACCGGCCGCTGATCGAGCACATGGTCGCCTACTGCGAGCGTCGGTTCGCCGAAGCGGGCAAGCAGGTCGAGTTCATCATGACCACCAATGCCACGCTGCTCACTGAAGAGATCGTCGATTGGCTCAACGCCCATCGCTTTGGTCTGTCGGTGAGCATCGACGGGCCCAAGACCGTGCACGACCGCAACCGCATTACGGTGGGCGGGCAGGGCACCTACGACGTGGTGCGGCGCAAGGTCGACATGCTGTTGTCGCGCTACCACAGCCGGCCAGTCGGGGCGCGGGTCACCCTGACCCGGGGCATCACCGACGTGGAGACCATCTGGAACCATCTGTTCAACGAACTTGGGTTCGCCGAGGTCGGTTTCGCCCCGGTCACCTCCGGCGACATGGCCAGCTTCAACCTGACCGGCGAAGAGCTGGTGCAGGTCTTCGCCAACATGAAGGCCCTGGGCCGGCGCTACCTTGAGGCCGCGCTGGAGCACCGCAACATCGGCTTTTCCAACCTGCACCAGCTGATCACCGACATCCACGAGGGGCACAAGAAGGCCCTGCCGTGCGGCGCCGGGCTGAAAATGCTGGCGGTGGACCACGAAGGCGAGCTGAACCTCTGTCATCGCTTCACCGGCTCCAGCCTGCCCACCTTCGGCAATGTGCACCAAGGCGTGAAACAGGCGCAGCTCAATGATTTTCTGTCCCAGCGCCTGGACCGCAGCGGCACCGGCTGCGACAGCTGCCGCATCCGCAACCTGTGTTCCGGCGGTTGCTACCACGAGAGCTACGCGCGCTATGGCGACCCCACCCACCCGACCTACCACTACTGCGAACTGATGCGCGACTGGGTGGACTTCGGCATCGAAGTCTACAGCCGCATCATGGCCGCCAACCCGGCCTTCATCGATCGCTACATCACTCCGCGGAAGGCGCACTGACATGAAGCACTTGAAGCCCCTGAACAACAAGGCCCGCATCCTTGAGCAGGCCGCCGCTGAAGACCGCGTGGAAGAAGTCGTGGCCATGAGTGCGGTAGCCGGTTGCACCGCCACCACCGACCCGGGCTGGGAAGTGGACGCCTTTGGCGGCGTCAGCTCCCTGTGCCAACCGATGGAGGCCGACCTGTACGGCTGCTCCGACCCGTGCTGGTGGCCTGCCCAGGTGCCGGACATGATGAGCACCTACCAGGACTGGAACGCCCAGGCCACCAACTCGATGGAAGACTGGCGCAACCTGGGCACCGTGTTCCCGAAAGACAAGTGACCGGCCCGACAAGAACAACAAGGGGAAACCGCATGAAACCTGGATTCTGCGCACAGCTCGCGCTCACCGCCGCCGTCTGTGCCGGCGCCTGGACGGCCCAGGCCGCTGACACCGGGCCCGCCCTCAAGGCCGGCCACGAGTACCTGATCGCCACCAACTACCCGAACAACCTGCACGTGGTGGATGTGGCCAGCGACACGCTCTACAAGACCTGCCGCATGCCGGACGCCTTCGGCCCCGGCACGGCGATGATGGCACCCGACAAGCGCACCGCCTATGTGCTCAACAACCACTTCGGTGACATCTACGGCATCGACCTGGACACCTGTGGCACCACCTTCCACGCCAATCTTTCCAGCGTGCCGGGCGAGGTGGGGCGTTCGATGTTCTCCTTCGCCATCAGCCCCGATGGCAAGGAAGTGTATGCAACGGTCAACCCGACCCAGCGTCTGAACGACCACTACGTGGTCAAGCCGCCGCGCCTGGAGGTGTTCCGCACCGCCGATGGGCTCGATGCCAAGCCGGTGCGCCACTTCCCCATGCCGCGCCAGGTCTACCTGATGCGCGCCGGTGATGACGGCAGCCTGTACGTGGCCGGGGCGGACATCTACAAGATGGACGTGAATACCGGCAAGTACGAGGTGGCGTTGCCCCTGCGCAACTGGAACCGCCCAGGCTACAGCGCGCCGGACGTGCTGTACTTCTGGCCGCACCAGACTGGCCGCCATGAGTTCTCGATGCTCTACACCGTGGCCAAGTTCAAGGACGCCAAGCAGGACCCGAACGAGGCCGCATTGCTGTATGGCTACTTGTCCGTGGACCTGAAGACCGGCAAGACCCACACCCAGGAGTTCGCCGACCTCACCGAGCTGTACTTCACCGGCCTGCGCTCGCCCAAGGACCCCAACCAGATGTACGGCGTGCTCAACCGTCTGGCCCGCTATGACATCAAGGAGCGCAAGCTGATCCAGGCCGCGAATCTGGACCACACTTACTACTGCGTGGCGTTCGATCGCTCCGGCAGCAAGCTGTACCTGGCCGGGACCTTCAACGACATCGCGGTGTTCGATCCGCAGACGATGAAGAAGGTGAAGAACATCAAGCTGCCCGGTGGTGACATGGCCATTACCACCACCCAGGTGTTCGTCCGCTAGTCGGTGGTGGCTGCTTCGTTGGCCTCTTTCACACGTGCGCCTCGCACAGCGTGTGGGAGTGGGCTCATCGAGGCGTCAACGCGGTGGATGGCACGGGCTTCGCCCGTGTTCGCGGGTAAACCCGCTCCTACAGGGCGCGTGGGTGTGCCAATAGGTGCGCACGACGCAAGTCCTGTGGGCGCGGGGACAGTGGCTTGCTCAATAAACGCTAGAACAACAAGAGAGTGCCCATGCTTCAGCCAAGCTACTCCCAGGGCGACCCTGACAAGGCCTTGCTCACTCATTGCATCGGCGACGTCTTCGACGCCACCGTCGCGCGCTTTCCCGAGCGCGATGCCCTGATCGTTCGCCACCAGGGCCTGCGTTACACCTGGCGTCAGTTGGCCGAGGCCGTCGACCGCCATGCCCGCGCCTTGATGGCCTTGGGTGTGCAGGCTGGCGATCGCCTGGGCATCTGGGCACCGAACTGCGCCGAATGGTGCATTACCCAGTTCGCCAGCGCCAAGGTCGGGGCCATCCTGGTCAACATCAACCCGGCCTATCGCAGCAGCGAGCTGGACTATGCACTGGGACAGGCCGGATGCCGCTGGGTGATCTGCGCCGGTGCCTTCAAGACCTCCGACTACCACGCCATGCTGCTGGGCCTGGTGCCGGGGCTGCAGGGCAGCCGCCCAGGTGAGCTGCACTGCGAACGCTTGCCGGAGCTACGTGGGGTCATCAGCCTGGCCAAGGAACCCCCGCCGGGCTTTCTCGCCTGGGATGATCTGCAGGCGCGCGCCGAGCTGGTGAGTGCCCAAGCGCTGGCCGAGCGCCAGGCGCAATTGCAGCCAAGCGACCCGATCAACATCCAGTACACCTCCGGCACCACCGGTTTCCCCAAAGGGGCGACCTTGAGCCACCACAACATCCTCAACAACGGCTACATGGTCGGTGAAAGCCTGGGCCTGACCGAGCACGACCGCCTGGTGGTCCCGGTGCCGCTGTACCACTGTTTCGGCATGGTCATGGCCAACCTGGGCTGCCTGACCCACGGCAGCACCCTGATCTACCCCAACGACGCCTTCGACCCGCTGGCCACCCTACGGGCGGTGGCCGAAGAGCGTGCCACGGCGCTGTACGGCGTGCCGACGATGTTCATTGCCGAGCTCGATCATCCCCAGCGCGGCGAATTCGACCTCTCCAGCCTGCGCACCGGCATCATGGCCGGCGCCACCTGCCCGATCGAGGTGATGCGCCGGGTGATCCACGAGATGCACATGGCCCAGGTGCAGATCGCCTACGGCATGACCGAGACCAGCCCCGTGTCGCTGCAAACCGGCCCGGACGATGAGCTGGAGCTGCGCGTGACCACTGTGGGCCGCACCCAGCCACGGCTGGAGAGCAAGGTCATCGACACCGAAGGCGCCACCGTGCCGCGAGGGGAGATCGGCGAGCTGTGCACCCGCGGCTACAGCGTGATGCTCGGCTACTGGAACAACCCCAAGGCCACCGCCGAGAGCATCGACGCTGAGGGCTGGATGCACACTGGGGACCTGGCGGTGATGGACGAGCAGGGGTATGTGCGCATCGTCGGGCGCAGCAAGGACATGATCATTCGCGGCGGCGAGAACATCTATCCACGGGAGCTGGAGGAGTTCTTCTTCACTCACCCGGCGGTGGCCGATGTGCAGGTGATCGGTATTCCGTGCAGCAAATACGGCGAGGAGATCGTGGCCTGGATCCGCTTCCATCCCGGGCATGTCGCCAGCGAAGAGGAACTGCGCGAATGGGCCAAGGCCCGCATTGCGCATTTCAAGGTGCCGCGCTACTTCCGTTTCGTGGACGAGTTCCCGATGACGGTGACGGGGAAGGTGCAGAAGTTTCGGATGCGCGAGATCAGTATCGAGGAAGTATCTACTGCAGGCGCGCGCCTCCTGTAGGAGCGGCCTTGTGCCGCGAAAGGGCTGCAAGGCAGCCCCGAGAATTACAGGCCAGGTAAAGCCAATCGCTGGGGCCGCTGTGCGGCCCTTTCGCGGCACAAGGCCGCTCCTACAGTGACTGCGTCTTTCCAGCGGTTATTCTTCCAGATGCTTGGGGCTATTGAAGTTGCCCAGCCTGACATCATTCCCGATGCACTCGAACCCCTGCAGCGATTCCTGCAACAAGGCCCTCTGCAAGCTCCGTTCGCCAGTGCTCCAGGCCTGCTCCAGCAGGGGCAATACCTTGCGCGGCAACACACTGAACATCGGCTGCCAGTACCCGCCCTGGCGCACCATGGCCGGGCTATCGTGCTCGACCGCCAGGCGCAGCAGGTCCAGGACCAGCGCCTGATCCAGGCGCGGCGCATCGCACGCCAGCACCACCACCCAGTCATGCCGTGCCGCCGCGAGCCCCGCGATCACCCCGGCCAGCGGACCCGGGAAATCCGCCTCGGCGTCGGACACCAACTGGTCGGCATAGGCCCGGTACGCCTCGTGGTTGCGGTTGCAGGAGATCACCACATCGTCGCTAAGCGGCCGTACCACGCGCTGCACGTGGGCCACCAGCGGTTCGCCGTGCCAGGGCACAAGGCCTTTGTCTCGGCCGCCCATGCGCTGGCCGCGGCCACCGGCGAGAATGAGGATGGAGCAAGGGGGCAGGGGAGCAGACATGAAAAAGGGTTCCAGGCAGTCACTGCCGGGAACCCTCCCATGTCACGCAGGCGTTGTCCAGTCAGGCGTCGTGGGGCTGCGCCTGAGTGTCCGTGGCGGCCCGACGACGCCCGGCCAGGCGCATCACCACCACGAAGAACACCGGCACGAACACCACCGCCAGGGTGGCGCTGAGCATGCCGCCGATCACGCCGGTGCCGATGGCCTGCTGGCTCGCCGAGCTTGCGCCGGTGGCGATGGCCAGGGGCACCACCCCGAGGATGAACGCCAGCGAGGTCATCACGATCGGCCGCAAGCGCAGGCGGGCGGCCTGCACGGCGGCGCTGACCGGGTCCTGGCCCTGGTCCACCAGGCTCTTGGCGAACTCGATGATCAGGATGGCGTTCTTCGCCGACAGGCCGATCAGGGTGATCAGGCCGACCTTGAAGAACACATCGTTGGGCATCCCGCGCAAGGTCACCGCCAGCACGGCGCCGAGCACGCCCAGCGGGACCACCAGCAGCACCGCGGTGGGGATCGACCAGCTCTCGTACAGCGCCGCCAGGCACAGGAACACCACCAGCAGCGACAACGCCATCAGCAGCGGCGCCTGGCTGCCGGACAACCGCTCTTGCAGCGACAGGCCCGTCCATTCAAGGCCAGCGCCGGCCGGCAACTGGTCGACCAGGCGCTGGATCTCGGCCATGGCCTCGCCGGAGCTGTAGCCGGCGGCGGGCTCACCGGAGATGGACACCGCCGGGTAGCCGTTGTAGCGGGTCAACTGCACCGGGCCGCTGACCCACTTGGCCTGCACGAACGCGCCCAGGGGCACCATCTTGCCGCTGTTGTTGCGCACGTGGATCTTGAGCAGGTCTTCCACCTGGCTGCGCTGGTCGCCTTCGGCCTGCACCACCACTCGCTGCATGCGGCCCTGGTTGGGGAAGTCGTTGACGTAGTTCGAGCCTACGGCGGTGTCGAGCACCGCACCGATGTCGGCGAACGACACGCCCAGGGCGTTGGCCTGGCGGCGGTCGATCTCCAATTGCACCTGCGGGCTCTCGGCCAGCGAGGCTTCGCGCACGTTGGCCAGCACCTTGCTCTTGCGCGCCTCGCCGAGCAACTGATCGCGGGCGGCCATCAACGCCTCGTGGCCCATGCCGCCGCGGTCCTGCAGGCGGAACTCGAAGCCGGTGGATTCGCCCAAACCGTCGACGGGCGGTGGCAGCACGGAAAACGCCACCGCGTCCTTGAGCTGGCTGAAGGCTTCGGTCGCACGGTCGGCGATCGACTGGGCGCTGTCCTCGGCGCCGCGCTCGGACCAATCCTTGAGCGTGGTGAAGGCCAGCGCCGCGTTCTGCCCGCTGCCTGAGAAGCTGAAGCCCAGGATCAACGTGGTGTTGCCCACGCCGGGCTCTTTGGCGTTATGCGCCTCGATCTGCGCGGCCACCTGTTCGGTGCGCATGCGGCTGGCACCGGGCGGCAACTGGATGTCGGTGATGGTGTAGCCCTGGTCCTCGGTAGGCAGGAACGCGCTCGGCAGTTGGCTGAAGCCATAGCCAAGCACCGCCAGCAGCACGCCATAGACCAGCAGGTAACGGCCGCTGCGCTTGAGGGCATGGACCACCCAGTGCTGATAGCCTTCGCTCATGCGTTCGAAGCGGCGATTGAACCAGCCGAAGAACCCTTTGCGCTCATGGTGCTCGCCTTTGGCCAAAGGCTTGAGCAGGGTGGCGCACAGGGCTGGGGTCAGGCTCAGGGCCAGGAAGGCCGAGAACAGGATCGACACCGCCATCGACACCGAGAACTGCTGGTAGATCACCCCCACCGAGCCTTTCATGAACGCCATCGGCAGGAACACCGCCACCAGCACCAGAGTGATGCCGACGATGGCGCCGCTGATCTGGCCCATGGCCTTGCGCGTCGCCTCTCTGGGCGGCAGGCCTTCCTCGGCCATGATCCGTTCGACGTTCTCCACTACCACGATGGCATCGTCCACCAGGATGCCGATGGCCAGGACCATGCCGAACAGCGTCAGCACGTTCACCGAGAAGCCCAGCGCCAGCATCGTGGCGAAGGTGCCCATCAGCGCCACAGGCACCACCAGGGTCGGGATCAGGGTGTAGCGGATGTTCTGCAGGAACAGGAACATCACCAGGAACACCAGCAGCATGGCCTCGAACAGGGTGCTGATCACTTGCTGGATCGACACCTTGACGAAGGGCGAGGTGTCGTAGGGGATGTCATAGCGCACGCCCTCGGGGAAGTAACGCGCCAGCTCTTCCATCTTCGCCCGCACTAGGGTCGCGGTTTCCATGGCGTTGGCGCCCGGCGACAACTGCACGCTGAAGGCGGTGGACGGTTTGCCATTGAGGCGAGTGCCGAATTGGTATTCCTGGGCACCGATCTCTACCCGGGCGACGTCGCCGATGGTCACCGTGGAGCCGTCGGGGTTGGCGCGCAGGACGATGGCGGCGAACTCCTCGGGGGTGCTCAGCTGACCTTTGACCACCACGTTGGCAGTGATCTCCTGGGTGCTGCGCCCTGGCAGATCGCCAATGCTGCCGGGGGCAACCTGGGCGTTCTGCGCGGCGATGGCCTCGGCCACGTCATTGGGCGTGAGGTTGAAGCCGATCAGCTTCTGCGGGTCGATCCAGATACGCATGGCTCGCTCGGAGCCATACAGCTGGGCCTTGCCCACGCCCTTGAGGCGGCGGATCTCGTTCATCACGTTGCGCGCGAGGATGTCGGAGAGGGCGGTCTCATCGAGGCTGCCGTCCTCGGAGGTGAGGGTGGCCAGCAGCAGGAAGCCCGTGGACACCTTCTCCACTTGCAAGCCCTGCTGCGTCACCGGGCGCGGCAGGCGCGACTCGACCACCTTCAGGCGGTTCTGCACGTCCACCTGGGCCAGGTCCGGATGGGTACCCGGCTCGAAGGTGGCGGTGATGGTGGCACTGCCCAGGCTGCTCTGGGACTCGAAGTACAGCAGGTTGTCGGCACCGTTGAGCTCCTGCTCGATCAGGCTGACCACGCTTTCGTCCATGGTCGCCGCCGAGGCGCCCGGGTAGACCGCGTAGATTTCAACCTGTGGCGGCGCCACGTTGGGGTACTGGGCCACCGGCAGCTGGGGCAGGGCCAGGGCGCCGGCAAGCAGGATGAACAGCGCGACCACCCAGGCGAACACCGGGCGGTCGATGAAGAACTGCGGCATGAATCAGGCCCTCACTGGCCGGTGTGCTGGACGATGGGCAAGGCGTCCTGGGCCGGATCGACCTGGACCTGATCGCCGGCTTTGACGTGTTGCAGGCCTTCGATCACCACGCGCTCGCCCGCGGCCAACCCCTGGATGACGATCCAGCGGTCACCCTGGGCGTTGCCCAATACCACCTGGCGTTCGCTGATGCGCGCCTGCGCATCGACCACCAGCACCTTGGGCACGCCGGCACTGTCGCGCAGGATGGCGCGCTGCGGGACGCTGATGCCCTGCGGTTGCACGGCCTGGTCCAGGCGCACGCGGACATAGCTGCCTGGCAGCAGGTCGAGGTCCGGGTTGGGGAACTCGCTGCGCAGGGTGATCTGGTTGGTGCTCGGGTCGACGCTGATGTCGGAGAACAGCAGCTTGCCCGGCAGCGGGTAGGCCGTGCCGTCATCCTGTATCAAGGTCGCCCTGGCCTGGCCTTCGCCGACCTGCTGCAACTCGCCGGCGCGCATGGCTCGGCGCAGGGTGTTGAGTTCGCGGGTCGACTGGGTGACGTCGGCGTGGATCGGGTCCAACTGCTGAATGGTCGCCAGCGGCGTGGTTTCGTTCTGGCCCACCAGCGCGCCCTCGGTGACCAGGGCTCGGCCGATACGCCCGGAGATCGGCGCGGTGACCGTGGCATAGCCCAGGTTCAGGCGCGCCCGCTCCAAAGCTGCCTTGGCCTCGGCCACGATAGCGCTGGCCTGGAGGAAGGCGGCGCGGGCATTGTCGTACTCCTGGCGGCTGACCGCTTTGTCGTCCACCAGCTCGCGGTAACGCTGCTCCTGCAGGCGCGCCTGGTACAGGTTGGCCTCGGCCTTGGCCAGGGTGGCGCGGGCGGCATCGTGGTCGGCCTTGAACGGCGCAGGATCGATCAGGAACAGGACATCGCCCTGTTTGACGTCGCTGCCTTCGCGGTACACACGTTTGAGCACCACGCCACTCACCCGTGCGCGGACCTCGGCGGTACGCGGCGCGAGGATGCGGCCGCTGAGCTCGGTGCTGATGGCCAGGGGCCGGGCCTGCACGGTCTCGACCCGCACCTGAGGCGGGGGTGTCTGCTCGTCCTGCTCGGCGGCGTCGTTGCAACCGGCCAGGGACAAGGTCAACAGCGCCAGAAGCGCCAACGGGCGCAGGCGATAAGGGAAAGAAATTGACATGCGGATCTTCCGAGAATGACCGAGCCTATGCTAAGGCAGCCGTTCCTGCCATGGCTGTGAAGCTATGTAGGACGAATGTGAAAAAGTGTAAGAATTCTCATTGACCGGCATGGGATTCTATATCCTGCAGCGCGTCAACCCTCTCCACTCACCCGTTCTTCTCACCGCCTATGCCGAATATTCTCCTGGTCGAAGACGACAGTGCCTTGTCCGAACTGATCGCCAGCTACCTGCAACGCAACGATTTTCACGTCCGGGTGATCGCCCGTGGCGACCATGTGCTGGAAGAGTTCCGCCGGCAAAAGCCCGACCTTGTGGTGCTCGACCTGATGTTGCCGGGCCTGGACGGCCTGCAGGTGTGCCGCTTGCTGCGCCAGGAGTCGCAATCCCTGCCGATCCTCATGCTGACCGCCCGCGACGACAGCCATGACCAGGTGCTCGGCCTGGAGATGGGCGCCGACGATTACGTCACCAAGCCCTGCGAGCCCCGCGTGTTGCTGGCGCGGGTGCGCACCTTGCTGCGCCGCAGCACGGTCAACGAGCCTCGCCTGGACAGCGACTTGATCCAGGTCGGGGGCTTGCGCATCGACCTGGCAGAGCGCGTCGTTACCTGGCGTGGCGACGAAGTGGAGCTTTCAAGCAGTGAGTACAACCTGTTGGTGGTGATGGCGCGCAATGCCGGCGAGGTGCTCAGCCGCGACCGCATTCTCCAACAACTGCGCGGCATCGAGTTCAACGGCACCGACCGCTCGGTGGACGTGGCCATCTCCAAGCTGCGGCGCAAGTTCGATGACCATGCCGGTGAGGCGCGCAAGATCAAGACGGTGTGGGGCAAGGGGTATCTGTTCAGCCGGGTCGAGTGGGAGTACTGACGCGCCATGCTGAAGATTCTGGTGCGCCTGTACCTGGTCATCATCGCCGCCTATGCCGGTGCGCTGCTGTTCATCCCCGACACCATCGTCGGCCTGTTCCATGACCGCTTCATGGCCTACAACCTGGAGCAGGCCAAGGGTGTGCAGTCGCTGCTGGTGCGCCAGTTCCAGCAAACCCCACGCGAGCAGTGGCCGCAGGTGGAGCAGCAATTGGCACAGAGCTTCGCGCCACTGGAGATCAAGCTGCTGCGCATGGACCAGGCCGAGCTGACGGCGCAGGAGCGGGCGCGCCTGACGCAGGGTCAGAACGTGGTGCGCATCGCCGACTGGGGCTACTACGACACCGCCCTGGCACCGCTGGACCAAGACTGGCTGGTGCGCCTTTACACCCCGCCGGACCCGCTGGACATCAACCTGCTGTCCTGGGGCGTCACGGTGCTGATCGGCGCAGCCATGCTCGGCTGCCTGCTGCTGTGGGTATGGCCGCACTGGCGCGACCTGGAACGCCTGAAGGAAACCGCCCGGCGCCTGGGTCAGGGGCAGATGGCCGAGCGGACCCATATTTCGCCGCGCTCGAACATCGGCGAGCTGGCGGGGGTGTTCGACACCATGGCCAGTGACCTGGAGCGGCACGTCAACCAGCAGCGTGAACTGCTCAATGCGGTGTCCCACGAACTGCGCACGCCGCTGACCCGGTTGGATTTCGGCTTGGTGCTGTTGTTCGACGAGGTGCCGCCACCGTGCCGCAAGCGCCTGCTGGAACTGGTCGGGCACGTGCGTGAGCTCGATGAGCTGGTGCTGGAGCTGTTGTCCTACAGCCGCCTGCAGAATGCCGACCAGGCCCGCGAGCGGGTCGAGGTGTCGTTGCTGGAGCTGGTCGACAGTGTGCTTGGCGGGTTCGCCGAAGAGCTCGACGGGCGAGGCATCCAGTGGGAAGTGCGGGCCGAGACCCGGCTGCCGCGCTTTGTGCTCGACCCGCGCCTGACCGCCCGCGCCGTGCAAAACCTGGTGCGCAATGCCATGCGCTATTGCGACGAAAGCCTGCTGCTGCGCCTGCGCCTGGAAGAAGATGGCGCGTGCCTGGTGACCGTGGAGGATGATGGCATCGGCATCCCGCCCGAGGAGCGCGAGCGGATCTTCCAGCCGTTCTACCGGCTGGACCGTAGTCGCGATCGCAGCACCGGCGGTTTCGGGCTGGGGCTTGCCATCAGCCGGCGGGCCATCGAGGGGCAGGGCGGGACACTGACCGTGGCCCAGTCAGCCCTTGGCGGGGCGCAGTTCAGGATTCGCCTGCCGGCAGGTTAGAGAACGGCCAAGGTGTTTCTGGATACCGAGGTGCTTTCTTCGCGGGTAAACCCGCTCCCACAAGGATTGCGGTGGACCCAGATCTGCGGGTAAACCGGGTTCATCAAGGACTGCGGTGGACCCAGATCTGCGGGTAAGCCGGCTTCTTCAAGGATTGCGCTGAAACCTGTGGGTCTATCCGCGAAAAGGCCAGGGCAGGCGACTCAGACATTAGGCTCCTTTGGCCAATTGGGCCGACCAGGAGACGAAGCGGTCCTTGCCACTGTGCTTGGCCTCGTAGAGCGCCTGGTCCGCCCGCACCAGGGCCATGCTCAGGGTGTCACCGTGGTCGACCCGGGTCAGGCCGATGCTGATGGTCACCGGGTGCGGGCTCAGGTCTTCGCGCACCCGCTGGCACAGGGCCCCCACTTGCCGCTCGGCGCCTTGCTGGTCCAACCCCTGGAAGTAAATGGCGAATTCTTCGCCGCCGAGGCGGGCAAAGGCATAGCCGCTCATGCTCGCCTTGATGTGCGCGGCCACGCGCTTGAGGACTTCGTCACCGATGTCATGGCCGAAGCGGTCATTGACCCGCTTGAAATTGTCGATGTCGATCATCGCCAGGTACTGCCCGGATGCGGCCACCTGCAACTGCTGTTCGGCCTTGAGCATGAACGAGCGGCGGTTGGGGATCTCGGTGAGGGCATCGATGTAGGCTTGGTCCAGCAGGACCTTGGACAGGTAGAAGTTGTGCAGCTTGGCCTGGCGCATGCGTAGATACGCATAGATCACCAACCCGCAGAGAAACACCGCATAGCTCAGCAGCATCGCGCCCTCGAGCTCCAGCAGTTCGATGCGGGTGTGGTGGAACGGGTTGAGCACCAGCCAGGTGATGGCCATGGCGCAAAAGAACGACCAGCGCCGCACTGGCAGCACCGAGACGCTGTAGAGCACTGTCGAGACCCCCAGCACCAGCCATACCGGGCGCAGCGCAATGGGGATGCCATCGATCACCAGGCGCATGGCCAGTGTGATGGTTGCGATGAACACCAGGTTGAGCACATCGAAGTGCCGGCTTTTGCGGGTGAAGCCGAGCACTACCGTGATGGCGCAGAGCGCGGCGAGAAACAGCATCGAAAGCCAGGTGAAGCCTTGGTTGCCCAGGTAGCTGACGAGCAGGTCGAAGATCAGCCAGATGACGATGCTGACGCAGAAGATCAGCAGGCAGAACCGGCGCATGGCCTCGAACTCGTGCTGGCGGAACTCGGCGCGCAGCGCGGCGGGGGCCACCTGCTTGCGCAACTGGTCTTCGATGGTCTTGAACATGCTGGAAGGGAACTCCTCAAAGTTCTCTGTTGTTTTCTCGGTACCGTGAAGGAGCGGGGTAATCCGCCACCAGACAGTCAAGCCCAGACTGCTCGACTGGTCCAGCTTGGCAACGTCGACCTGGGTGTTGACTTCCTACAGGGCGTCGGGCTAATTTCCCACCCCATGAACCCATTCCTGCAGCGTCACGCCATCAGCATTATTACCGCCATTATCGGATTGGCGGGCTAGCGCGTACGTGCACCGAACCCGCCCTGGAGGCGGGTTTTTTCTTTCCGACTCCTGGGCCCTTGAAAACACCAGGAGTCATCGATGACCAACCTCAGCGTCAGCCCTCGTACCACCGTCACGCCCGCGCAACTGCTCTCGGAGCAGGTGCGCCGCATTCTCAGCGCCCCGGTGTACGACCTGGCCATCGAGACACCTCTGCAACGGGCGCCTGCGCTGTCGGCCACCCTGGGCAACCAGGTGCTGCTCAAGCGCGAAGACCTGCAACCGACGTTCTCCTTCAAGATCCGCGGGGCCTATACCCGCTTGTCGCGCCTGACCCCGGCCCAGCGCGAGCGTGGTGTGATCACGGCCTCGGCCGGCAACCATGCCCAAGGCGTGGCGCTGGCCGCCTCGCACCTGGGCATGCGGGCCACCATCGTCATGCCCACCACCACCCCGGAGCTCAAGGTCCAGGGCGTTTGTTCGCGGGGGGGGCATGTCGTGCTGCACGGTGAAAGTTTCCCCCATGCGCTGGCCCATGCCCTGCAACTGGCCGACAGCGACGGTGCGACCTTCGTGCCGCCGTTCGACGACCCGGACGTGATCGCCGGCCAGGGCACCGTGGCCATGGAGATCCTGCGCCAGCAACCCGGCGCCCTGGATGCGATCTTCGTCCCCGTGGGCGGCGGTGGTCTGGTTGCGGGCATCGCGGCGTACGTCAAATACCTGCGCCCGCAGGTGAAGGTGATCGGGGTCGAGCCCGAGGACTCCAATTGCCTGCAGGCCGCCCTGGCTGCGGGCGAGCGGGTGATCCTGCCGCAGGTAGGCACCTTCGCCGATGGCGTGGCGGTGGCACAGGTCGGCGCCCATTGCTTCGAGTTGTGCCGCCATTTTGTCGACGAGGTGGTGACGGTCAGCAGCGACGAGCTGTGCGCGGCCATCAAGGACATCTACGACGATACCCGTTCGATCACCGAGCCCTCCGGTGCGCTGGCAGTGGCCGGGATCAAGAAGTACGTGGCCCGCGAAGGCGTCCAAGGCCAGACCCTGGTGGCCATCGACTCCGGCGCCAATGTCAATTTCGACCGCCTGCGTCACGTGGCCGAGCGCGCCGAACTGGGTGAGCAGCGCGAGGCGATCATCGCCGTGACCATCCCTGAGCGTCCCGGCAGCTTCCGGGCCTTCTGCCAAGCGCTGGGCAAGCGTCAGATCACCGAGTTCAACTACCGCTACTTCCCGGGCAAGGAGGCGCGGCTGTTCGTGGGCGTGCAGACCCACCCCCAGCATGACCCGCGCGAGCATTTGCTGGCCAGCCTGCGCGAGCAGGGCTACAACGTGCTGGACCTGACCGACAACGAACTGGCCAAGCTGCACGTGCGCCATACGGTGGGTGGCCATGCCGCGCCTGGGGCGGATGAGCGCGTGCTGCGTTTCGAGTTTCCTGAACGGCCCGGGGCGTTGCTGGGCTTTCTCGAACGGCTGGGCAAGCGCTGGAACATCAGCCTGTTCCATTACCGCAACCACGGCGCGGCCGAGGCGCGGGTGTTCGCCGCGCTGGAAGTGCCGAGCGATGAGCTGTCGGGGCTGCCCCAGGCGCTGGATGACATGGGCTATCGCTACTGGGATGAAACCGAGAACCCGGCGTATCGGTTGTTCTTGGGGTGAGGCGCTCGCACGCTGTTCAATCTGGGGCCGCTACGCGGCCCATCGCAGGCGTTGCCAGCGCCTAGAGGTTCCGTGTTGCCCATGTAGGCGTGGCCTTGCGCTGGATCAACACCCCTTATCGCAATCAGGCGGATTCTCGAAGGTACACAGACTTTTCGCGAGGATTCGGCCATGAGCAGCACGTTCTTCATTCCCGCCGTCAACATCATGGGTATCGACTGCCTGGAGGAGGCGATGGCTGCCATCGCAGGCTTTGGCCTGCGCAAGGCATTGATCGTCACCGACCCGGGCCTGGTCAAGGCCGGGGTCGCCGAGCGCATCGCAGGCATGTTGGCCATGCGCGACATCGACTCGGTGGTGTTCGATGGTGCCAAGCCCAACCCGAGCATCGCCAACGTCGAAGCGGGGCTGGCCATGCTGCGCCAGGCGCGGTGCGATTGCGTGGTCTCCCTGGGCGGCGGCTCGCCCCATGACTGCGCCAAGGGCATCGCCCTGTGCGCCACCAACGGTGGCCACATCAGTGACTACGAAGGGGTCGATCGTTCCAGCAAGCCGCAATTGCCATTGATCGCGATCAACACCACCGCCGGTACGGCCAGCGAGATGACCCGGTTCTGCATCATCACCGACGAGGCGCGCCACGTGAAAATGGCCATCGTCGACCGTAACGTCACGCCGATCCTGTCGGTCAACGACCCGGCGTTGATGGTCGGCATGCCGCAAAGCCTCACTGCCGCCACGGGCATGGATGCCCTGACCCATGCCATCGAGGCCTATGTGTCCACGGCGGCCACGCCCATCACCGATGCCTGCGCGCTCAAGGCCATCACCCTGATCAGCGACAACCTGCGCCAGGCCGTTGCCGATGGCCGCGACCTCAAGGCGCGGGAGAACATGGCCTATGCCCAGTTCCTCGCCGGCATGGCCTTCAACAATGCATCACTGGGGTATGTGCACGCCATGGCGCACCAGCTCGGCGGCTTCTACGACTTGCCTCATGGGGTGTGCAATGCGGTGTTGCTGCCCCATGTGCAGCGCTTCAATGCCAAGGTCAGCGCTACACGGCTGCGCGATGTGGCCAAGGCCATGGGCGTGAAGGTGTGTGCGCTGGATGCCGAGCAGGGCGCGGGCGCGGCGATTTCGGCCATCGAGCACCTGGCTGCGGCGATCGGGATTCCGGCGGGGCTGGCAGAACTGGGGGCGAAGGTCGAGGATGTGCCGCTGCTGGCGGCCAACGCCTTGAAAGATGCCTGCGGGCTGACCAACCCACGCCCGGCGAGCCAGGCGGAGATCGAGGCGATCTTCAACGCGGCGTTCTAGGCCAAGTCTTGGAGCGTCTGTACCGACGCTTTCGCGGGTAAACCCGCTCCCACAGGAGCCGCGCTGTGCTTCAGGGCAACGGTGAACCTCCCACAGGAGCCGCGCTGTACTTCAGGGCAACGATGGACCTCCCACAGGAACCGCGCTGTGCTTCAGGGCAACGGTGAACCTCCCACAGGAGCCGCGCTGCGCTTCAGGGCAACGATGAACCTCCCACAGGAGCCGCGCTGCGCTTCAGGGCAACGGTGAACCTCCCACAGGAGCCGCGCTGTGCTTCAGGGCAACGGTGAACCTCCCACAGGAGCCGCGCTGCGCTTCAGGGCAACGGTGAACCTGTGGGAGCGGGTTTACCCGCGAAGAGGGCGGCGCTGCCTTCAGCGTTCACGCATGAAGAAACCGGCGACGAACTTGCGGAAGGTCTCCAGGCTCTTGAAGTCGGCGTAGCGCTTGAAGTTATCGGTGTCAGGCTCAGGTCCGATCGGTTGCTCGAGCAGCGATACCGACAACACCCGGTCCTGGTCCGAGGTCAGCACCAGTTCGTCCATCACCTGGCCGCCAATCACCGGCCGGCGCATCAACACCTTGACACCCTTGCTCGCCATCCAGTCGATCAACGACACCAAGGCCTTGAGCGGCTCTCGCTCTTCATCGCGGTACACCGGGAACAGGTGCCCGCGTGACAGCACCGGGACACTCGCCACATGGATCAGTTCGTAGAAATGGCTGCCGGCGGTGGTCGGCGAATAGAGCATCAAGGCCAGCAACGGCCCGTGGGTCTTGCCGCCGTCCCAGTACAGATGATGCCCCTGGAAGTCGAAGCCGTCTTCGGTGCGGGCGTTGAAGACCTTGCGGCCCTTGATCTGGTCGACGCAGTCGAGCAACAGCCCATGGCGGCGGTGATTGCCGAATGCCGTGGCTTCGCGCAGGCGGGACTTGAGCATCATCATGTGCTTCATGTCCAGGCGGGTTTCCAGGTAGTTGCTCGCCGGTACGCGCTCGACCAACGGGTAGCGGGTGGCCACGCCACGCAGGTCGGCGAATTGGGCGGTAAGGTCTTTTTTCAGGTGCGTGGCATAGACGTTGAGCCCGCTGGCTTCCATCCAGGTCAGCAGTAAAGACAGCAAACGCTGCTGTTCGCGGCGCTCCGTGGAGGCACCGGCGCCGGCTGAGCCACCTTCGCCAGCGGTGGGGTAATCGCCCAGCAGGCGCAGCGGGGTATCGGGCGCGAGCCACGCGGCAGGTTGCGTGGCCTGCTCGGTGCGTTCGCCGGCTTCGCGCTCGACTTTGGTGAACGGGCAGCCCGGGGCATGTTCGGGGGTGTCCGGGTTGTTACGCAAAAACAGGGTGCCGGTGCTGCCGTTGAGGGTGACATTGAGCACTGGCAGGGCGTCCCGCCGGCAATCGCAGGCCAGCCACTGATTGGCGCTGCGCACCTTCATCAGCCATTGGTTGGCCTGCAGCAGCCGAGGGCCAGCGAGGGTGCCGGCGGCAAAGCCGACCAGCAGTTCCTCTTCGGCCGGGGTCAGGCTGCGCACAGGCGCGGCGGTTTTGTCGATGATTCGCATGAAGCAGCTCCAAGCTACGAGCCCCAAGCTTCAAGCAAAGTCGCGCCGCTTTCAACGTGTCGCTCAGCTGCCGCCGAACATCTTGGCGGCGCGGTCGCGGATTTCCTCGGGGGTGAGGTCTTCCTTGTGAGTGGAGACGAACCACAGGTTGCCGAACGGGTCTTTCAGGGTACCGCTGCGGTCGCCATAGAACTGGTCCTTCACCTCGTACACCTGGGTAGCGCCGGCGGCAAGGGCCTGGGCGTAGACCTTGTCGCAGTCTTCCACATACAAATGCAGGCCCACGGCGGCGCCAGCAAGCTTCTGGCTGGCGGTCAGGCCGCCTTCCATATCGCAGGGGTCGCCGAGCATCACGGAGGAATCGCCAATCTTCAGTTCGGCATGGCCGACGCGCCCGCCCGGGGCGTCCAGGCGGAACATTTCGACAGCGCCAAAAGCTTTCTTGTAGAACTCGATGGCCTTGGCGGCATCGTTGATGGCCAGGTACGGGGTAATGCTGTGCTGGCCTTCGGGAATAGGTTTGACTGCCATGTTCGACTCTCCTTTGCATGAGGGCGCCGGGTGGCGCCCTGTTGCTTAGAGTCGTTTGCACAGAGGGAAAATCGACACGATCGTTAGATCGATTTTCTATAAACGCGGTGCTCAGAAGATGTAATCGGTGGTCAGGAAGCTCGACTGACGGTTGCGAATGATCTCGCTGATCAGTTCCTTGTTGGCTTGTTGGAACTTCGTGGCCACCAGGGTGCGGATGGAGAACACCCGCAGCGCATCGTGCACCGACAACGTGCCTTCGGCGCTGTTCTTGCGGCCATTGAACGGGTAGGTGTCCGGCCCGCGCTGGCACTGGGCGTTGAGGTTGATGCGCCCGACCTGGTTGGCGAAGGTGTCCACCAGCATGCCGATGGTCTGCGGGTCGTTGCCGAACAGGCTCAACTGCTGGCCGTAGTCGGAGTCGAGCACGTAGTCGATCACCGTTTGCAGGTCGCGGTAGGGCACCACGGGTACCAAGGGGCCGAACTGTTCTTCGTGATAGACGCGCATGTCGGCGCTGACCGGGTAGAGCAGGGCGGGGTAGAAGAACGAGCCACGGCTGAGCCCGCCGCCTTCGTTGAGCACCTGTGCGCCTTTGTCGGTGGCGTCGGCCACCAGGGCGTCGAGGTAGTCGATCTTGCCGGGCTCCGGCAGCGGCGTCAGGGCCACGCCAGGCTCCCAGGGCATGCCGGGTTTGAGGGCGGCGAGCTTGCGCTGGAACTTGTCCAGGAACGGCGCAACCACGTCTTCATGGACGAACAGAATCTTCAGTGCGGTGCAGCGCTGGCCGTTGAACGACAGGGCGCCGGTCACGGCCTCTTCGACGGCGTTGTCCAGGTCCACCTGGGGCAGGACGATGCCGGGGTTCTTGGCGTCCAGGCCCAGGGCTGCGCGCAGCCGGTGTGGACGCGGGTGCAGTTTCTTGAGGTCGCTGGCGGCCTTATGGGTACCGATGAAGGCGAACACGTCGATCTTGCCACTGGCCATCAGGGCGCTGACCGTCTCGCGGCCACGGCCATAGATGACGTTGATCACCCCCGGTGGGAAGCTGTCGCGGAACGCCTCCAGAAGCGGGCGGATCAGCAGCACACCGAACTTGGCCGGCTTGAACACCACGGTGTTGCCCATGATCAACGCCGGGATCAGCGTGGTGAAGGTCTCGTTGAGCGGATAGTTGTAGGGCCCCATGCACAGGGCCACACCCAGCGGCGCGCGACGGATCTGGCCGAGGGTGCCTTGCTCGAGCTCGAAGCGGCTGGAGCGCCGGTCCAGGTCCTTGAGGGCGTTGATGGTGTCGACGATGTAGTCGCAGGTGCGGTCGAATTCCTTCTCCGAATCCTTGAGGTTCTTGCCGATCTCCCACATCAGCAGCTTGACCACCGCCGTGCGTTGCTCGCGCATGCGCGCCAGGAAGGTCTCGACATGCTGGATGCGCTCGGCCACGCGCATCGTCGGCCAGGTGCCACGCCCTTTGTCGTAGGCCTGCACCGCAGCGTCCAGGGCGGTGAGGGCGGTGTCGGCATCGAGCAGGGGCGCACTGCCCAGGATCACCTGGCGCTCGCCATCGCCTTCCTTGAGCCAGACTGGGCTGCGCACCGTGGCCAACGGGCCGTCCCAGCGGCGCAGCTCGCCGCCTACCAGATAGTCGCGCTGCTCCAGCGGAGCGCCCAGGCGCCAGGCTTCGGGAATGTCGTCGGCAGCAGGAAACAGCGAATCGAGCAAAGGATCCATCGGTACGGCACCTCACGTTGTTTTTGGCTTGGTGAAACGCTTCAGCTTGTGAGCATGCACCCTGTCGCAGAAAAACACCAGTGTGGCTCAAATTTGCCGCTGGCACGCCGATACAGGATCAATCGAACTCGACCGCGGCTCATGAAGACTCTTCCCCTTTCCCTCGATGAACAGGCCTCGCCCGCCAATTGCGCACTGCGGCGCACCCTCCATCGCCTGTTGCCGGTTGGTTTCGCCGTGGTCGGCATCGGCCTGTCGGTGGTGCTTGGGCATTTGGACAACCAGCGCGAAAAAAGCGAGCAGATCGCTAACATCTCGGCGCGTTTGTC
This sequence comes from Pseudomonas sp. NY15354, assembly GCF_048068075.1. Classification (NCBI taxonomy): domain Bacteria; kingdom Pseudomonadati; phylum Pseudomonadota; class Gammaproteobacteria; order Pseudomonadales; family Pseudomonadaceae; genus Pseudomonas; species Pseudomonas sp. NY15354. The sequence goes on along the minus strand of NZ_JBLUPV010000009.1, from coordinate 65,502 downwards.
CGGTGTGCGCGGTGCCCTGGAAGCCCAGTTGCGTGCTGCCTTCGGCGAGGCCGAAGGCATTGCCCAGCTGATCGCCACCGATGGGCGGATCAGCCCCGAACATTTTCATGGCATGGCCCAGGACGCCCTCGAGTCGGTGCCCTACATGCATCACATCGCCCTGGCCCAGGACGATGTGATCGGTGATGTGTCCCCGCGAGAAGGCAACCTCGCGATCATTGGCCTGGATTATCGCCACCTGGCCGACCAGTACCCGATGCTGCAGTCGGCCCGCGAGCAACGTCAGCCGGTGCTGGCCGGCCCTGTCCAGCTGTACCAGGGCGGACGGGCGCTGATCTATCGCCGGCCGGTGTTCGTCAATGGCAAGCGCGGTGTGAAGTTCTACTGGGGCAATGTGTCGATCGTCGCCGATATCGATCGCTTGTTATGGGCGGCGGGGCTAAGACCGGACATGGATTTCCAGGTCGCGGTACGGGGCGCCGACGGCAAGGGTGCCGAAGGCGCGATGATCTGGGGCGATGCGCAGCTGTTCAACGACCCGCTGCTCAGCCAGGCGGTGAACGTGCCAGGAGGTCATTGGCAATTGGTTGCTGCCCCTCGCGACGGCTGGCCGGTACTGGGCCTGTTCACCTCGCCCTTGTTCATGTTCGCGTTGATCTGCACCGGGCTGTTCAGCCTGTTCGTCGCCCAGCTCAATGGCAACCAGCGCCTGCTCAAGCAGCGCAACCGCGAGCTGCGCCAGTCTCAGGCGCAGCTCGAGCGTCTGGCTCACTACGACACCATCACCGGCTTGCCCAACCGGGTGCTGTTCAGACGACAGCTGGCCGAGGCGATCGACCAGGCCCACGGCCTGGCGGTGCTGATCCTGGACATCGATGGCTTCAAGCAGGTCAACGACAGCCTGGGCCACCCGATGGGCGATCTGCTGCTGCAACAGGCGACGGCGCGTTTTCTGCAGGAGCTGCACAGCGCCGATCGGGTCTGCCGCCTGGGCGGTGATGAGTTCGTGTTCATGCTTCAGGGCAGCCAGGGCCAGGTCAATCTGCAAATACAGGCCTTGCTGCGGTGCCTGCAGCGACCGTTCGACCTCAACGGCAATGCCGCGTTGGTCACCGGTAGCATCGGCGTGGCCCGATGCCCGCAGCACGGCGAGGATGCCGACAGCCTGCTGCGCCACGCCGACACGGCGATGTACGCGGCCAAGGAGGGTGGCCGCAACGGCTGGCGCCCGTACCATTCGGAGATGACCGAGCGCCTGCAGCAGCGTCTGGAGCTGGAGCGCAACCTGCGCCGGGCATTGGAATACGATGAGTTCGAGCTGTGGTACCAACCCAAGCTGGACCTGTTCAGCGGTCGCCTGGAAGGGGTCGAGGCCCTGGTACGCTGGCGCGATCCCGACCATGGGCTGGTCTCGCCGGGCGAGTTCATTCCCTTGGCCGAGCGCACCGGGCTGATCATTCCCCTCGGTGAACGAGTGCTGGAACTGGCCTGCGCCCAACTGGCGGCCTGGCGCGCGGCGGACTGCCTGCCTGGACCGCTGGCGATCAATGTGGCGGCGTTGCAGATCGAGCGCAGCGACTATGTCGCCAGCCTGGCCACGGCCCTGGCCCGTTACGATTTGCCGGCAAGCCTGCTGGAGGTGGAGATCACCGAAAGCCTGCTGATGGAAAGCCAGCAACAGGCCTGCGCGGTGCTGGCGCAGTTGCAGGCCATGGGGGTGGTCACGGCGGTGGACGACTTTGGCACGGGCTATTCGTCGCTGGCCTACCTGCGGGCACTGCCGATCGATCACCTGAAGATCGATCGTGCGTTCATCAAGGATCTGCCCGGCGATGACGACGCCGAAGCGGTGGCCCGGGGCATCATCGACCTGGGCCACGCCCTGGGCTTTCGGATCACCGCCGAGGGCATCGAGACCCAGGCGCAGTACGACTTCCTGCGCAACGTCGGTTGCGACCAGGGCCAGGGCTTTTTGCTCGGGCGACCGATGCCGGCGCCAGCGCTGGAGCGTTGGCTTACCGATCATCAAGCCAAGGGGCATTCGCTGGGCCTCTGACCGGGGCCGGCGCCATCGTTTTGAACTTTGCCGCGCTGGGCGATTCCACCGCATGCCGGGGTCGATTTTGTCCACCCGGTACTGTCAAAGGAGCAGCCCCATGAACACCGACCACGAGTTCGACGAACTGAACGAGCTTCCCCAGGCCAGCGAGCAGCCCGAGGATGACCCTGAGGTCATGCCCGACGACCCTGATTTGCAGGGCCTGCCCGGCGAGGACAAGCTGCCCGGCTGAATGCCGGCAGCAGAGGAGGACCGCCGGCATGAAATTCGATCGATTCGCCCAATGGCTGGCCAAGTGGGCCGGCCGTCCGCTGACCTTTGGCATTGCGTTGTTGTTGATTCTGGCCTGGGCCGTGAGCGGGCCGCTGTTCGACTTCAACGACACCTGGCAACTGGTGATCAATACCTCGACCACCATCATCACCTTCCTCATGGTGTTCCTGATCCAGAACACCCAGAACCGCGACAACGACGTCTTGCACATAAAGATCGACGAACTGCTGCGTACCACGCACAAGGCACACAAGGCACTGCTGGATCTGGAACACATGGACCCGGTCAAGCTGCATGCCCTGCGCAAGCAGTACCAGCAGATAGGCGAGGGCTGCGACGACCTGCCACCGGCCGCCACCGACGAGTCCGACTGACCGTCTGCCCGCTTCACTGGACTGATTTCGCCAACTTTGGAGGCAAGCATGGCCAGACACATCATCCACTTCACAGGCCCCATCAATTCATCCACCTGCGGCAACCTGATCACCACCTGTACCCGCGCCCTGCAACAGGGCGCCGAGATTCTGCAGATCAACATCGCGACCATGGGCGGGGAGTGCAGCTACGGTTTTACGCTGTACAACTTCCTGCGCTCGTTGCCGGTACCGGTGCATACCCACAACCTGGGCACGGTGGAATCCATGGGCAATATCCTGTTCTTGGCCGGCGAGCGGCGTACCGCGTGCGTGCTGAGCAAGTTCCTGTTCCATCCATTCCACTGGACCTTGCACGGTTCGGTGGACCATTCACGCATGGCCGAATATGCCATGAGCCTGGATTACGACCTGCGCCTGTATGCCCAGATCGTGGCCGAACGGACCCAGGGCGCCAGTGAAGTGCTCGATGTGCCGCGTTACTTGATGGCCTATCCGCGCATCCTGAGCGCCAATGAAGCGCTGGCCTGCGGCATGATCGATGCCATCGACGAGATGCCGATCGAGGCCGATGCGTGCCAGCACAGTGTGCATGCCTGAGTCAGGCTGATGTGCCCTTTTCACAGGTAAATCGGAGCGCCGAACCGCCGCTCCCATTGTTCTCGATATCACCGCGGTACCTGTGGGAGATTCTATGATGCCCGACAAGCTCGAATCGCCTTCGGTTGGTATTCCTTGGCACTTTTCAGCCGTGCAAATACCCTGCGCAGTTCCCACAGGCACAGCGGTGTTGTTGAGAGCACCGGAGAACCTGTGGGAGCGGGTTTACCCGCGAAAAGGGCACCGCCGAAAGACGGGCAAGCTTTAGCGCACGGAGTCGGCCACGCACCGGTCACAGGCGAGCAGCGACTGGATCAGCAGCCGGATGTCGTCTTTAAGTTCGGACACCCGGTCCAGGTGCGCAAAGCAGCAGTCGGCGATTTCATGGCTGGCCTCGGGCCGTGGCGCCTCGGTGAATTCGGCTTCGAAGACGTAGTGCACCCGCTCGGGCGACTCATAGCGCATCAGGAAGGTCAGGGCCCGCGCCTTGAGCCCGGTTTCCTCCAACAGCTCGCGCTCGGCAGCCTCGACAGGGGTCTCGCCTGGCTCGATCTTGCCACCGGGCAGTGTCCACGCGGCTTTGGGCTTTCTTACCCATAGCCATTTGCGGGTGTTCCTGCCATGGCGGCAGATCACGGTGGCGCGGTGCTTGACGGGCTTCATGCGGGCTCCAGGCAAAATCCAGTATTCCTACTGAATTGGGCCTTTGGTGCCAGCTGGAAGTTGTACCCGTCAGGATGAGCGGTCAGTAGGGCTGCGAGCCGCTCAATGCTTCGATTGCCTCAACCAGTTCGTCGTAGGCCACCGGTTTGTTCAGATGCCGGTCGAACCCGGATTGGCGCGACTTGTACTGATCGGCGCTGGCACCGTAGCCAGTCAGGGCGATTGCGGGAATATCCTTCAAATGCGCATGCTCGCGCAGTGCCTTGATCAGCGCATGGCCATCCATGACCGGCATGCCGATGTCCGAGAGGATGATGTCGTACTGCCCGTTGGCCGCAGCCTTCAGCGCGGCGCGTGGGTCATTGAAGGCATTGACCTGCGCACCTTCCATCTCCAGCAACTGCTGCATGATTTCCAGCACATCCGCGGAGTCGTCCACCAACAACACGCGGATACTGTCCAGCCGCGGGGTCACCTGCTGTTCGCCCGCGGTGTGCTGCAGTTGTGGGTTGTAGTTGCACAACGGCAGGCGAACGGTGAAGGTGCAGCCTTTGCCCAGGCCCGGGGAGCTGGCGTGTACACTGCCCCCGTGGGCCAGCACCAGCTGGCGCACCAGCGACAGGCCGATCCCCAGGCCCTCACGGCTGTGGCTGGTGACTTGCGGGGTGGCCTGGGTGAACAGGTCGAAGATGTTCTCCAGGCTTTCCTCGCTCAGGCCCAGGCCCTGGTCGATCACCTGCAGCAGTGCCTGTTCGTCGTGGCTGGTCAGCACCAGGCGGATCTCGCTACCCGAGGGGCTGAACTTCAGGGCGTTGTTGAGCAGGTTCCAGATGATCTGCTCCAAACGGGTGATGTCCCCTTCGATGAACAGGGCTTTGTCGTTGGCCGGCAACTCCAGGACCACGTCGCACGGATGCTGTTCGCTACGTACCACGGCATGGATGTCATGCAGGATGGTGCACAGGTTCACAGGTTCGGTCTTGAGCTTGAGCTTACCGGTGCGGATACGCGCCACATCGAGCAAATCATCGATGATGCGCGCCTGGCTGGCGACCGCTTCGCAGATGGTGCCCACCGCCTTGCTGGCCGCGCTGATGGTCTTGACCGAAGGCAGGCGACGCAGGATCTCGGCATTGAGCTGGATCAGGTTGAGCGGGTGCTTGAGCTCATGGGACATGATGGCGAAGAACTCGTCCTTCATGTGGCTGCTGCTCTGGGACTCGGCCAGTTGCTTGCTCTGCTCGTCGTGCAGGCGTTTGTGCCCGGTCAGGTCGCGGGCGATCTTGACGTAGCCGCGCAAACTGCTGCCTTTGAGCAGGGAGACCTCGCCACTGCAGAAGAAGCGGCTGCCATCCTTGCGCACGTGCCAGCGCTCGTCCTGGCCGCGACCGTTGAGGCGGGCGCCGCGCAGCTCCCGGCTCGGCACGCCGTTGGCGCGGTCCTCCTCGGTGAAGATCAGCTCGTAGTGGCGGCCGACCACCTCGTCCTTGGCGTGGCCGAAGATCAGCGTGGCGCCGGTGTTCCAGTCGGTGATCACCCCATGTTCGTCGAGCAGGATGATGGCGAAGTCGTGGGTGCTTTCGGCCACCAGGCGCATGCGTTCCTCGCCCAGGCGCAGACGCTCCTCGGCGGCGCGGCCCTTGCTGATGTCGATGAAGGTGAGCACCGTGCCATCGATCTTCTGCTCGCTGGCGCGGTAGGGCAGCAGGCGGGCCAGGTACCAGTGTTGGTTCTCGCCACACACCTCGCGCTCGATGGAGGGGGTGCCCTGGGCCACGGCGCGGGCGTCGTCGGCCAGCTCCGGGTAGTCCAGGCGGTGGGTGATGTCGAGCAACGAGCGGCCGGTGTCCACCGGCAGAATATTGAAGATATCGGCGGCGCGGGGGGTGAACCAGCGGATGCACAGGTTGCGATCGATGAACACCGTGGCGATGGCGGTCGAGGCAATCAGGTTGCTCAGGTAGTCGTTGACCTTGTCGGTTTCCTCGACCTTGTTCTTGAGCTCGTAGTTGACCGTCAGCAGTTCTTCGTTGATCGACTGCAGTTCTTCCTTGCTGGTCTCAAGCTCTTCGCTGGCCGAACGCAACTCCTCGTTGATCGCCTGCATTTCTTCGTTGGAAGCGGTCAGCTCTTCGCTGGAGATTTCCGATTGCTCGATGGTTTCCTGCAACTGTAGGCGGGTGCGTTGCAGTTCGCGCTCCAGGTTGTTCAGCACCATGCTGTCGGTCTGGCGGATGGCGCTGGTGGGCAGCAGGGATGGGTCGGGCACGCGTTCTTCGAACACCACCAGCAGGCATTCGCTGCCGCTGGGCTCATCCTTGTGCGGATGCACCGCGATCTCAACCTACATCTCGCCCAGCTCGACCGGGCGCGAGGTCACCGTCTGCGTGCCCTGACGGGCTTGGAACAACGTGCTGCGCAGGGCCAGGCGCAACTGCGGCAGGACCAGGTTGATCAAGTTGCGGCTGGGCTCGCCGCCGACCAGGTGCAGGAAGCGGCCGACGCCATCGCTCATGTGCAGGATATTGCCGTCGCCATCGAGAATGAGGCTGGGCGGGGTCCGCTTGGCCAGGGCGCGGTGATGCACCTCGGCATAGGAGATCTTGCGGCCGGGACGAAGCTTGACCTGGTTGTCTTGCAAAGTGGCGGACACTTCCGCGCCGGGCAGCAGCCGGCCGGAGCTGCGGATGGCAGGGCTGGCGGGGCTTGCGCGGAAAATACGGTTGCGCTTGTCCACCGGGATGAACAGCTCGCTGGCCACATCCACCGATTCGGACGTGCCCAGGAACAGGTGTCCGCCCGGGCGCAGGGCGAAGTGGAACATCTGCAGGATGTCCCGTTGCACCTCGCGATCCAGGTAGATCAGCAGGTTGCGGCAGACGATCAGGTCGATCTGCGAGAACGGCGGATCGGACAGCAGGTTGTGCCGGGCGAACAGCACCTTTTCGCGGATTTCCTTGCGCACGCGGTAGTGCTGGTCTTCCTTGATGAAGAATTGACGCAGCCGGGCCGGCGGTACGTCGGTGACGATCGCCTCCGGGTAGAGGCCGGTACGGGCGGTGCCGATGGCCCGCTCATCGAGGTCGGTGGCAAACACCTGGACCTTCGCCGCGCGCCGCTCCAGCGCCAGTTGCTCGCACACCAGCATGGCCAGGCTGTACGCCTCTTCGCCGGTCGAACAGCCAGCCGACCAGACGCGCACTTCGCTTGGCCCGTCGCCGCTTTCGCCATCGCTGACCAGCTCGGGCAGTACATGGCGCTCCAGCGCTTCGAAGGCTTCGCGGTCGCGGAAGAAGTTGGTCACGCCGATCAGCATATCGGCCAGCAGCTCAGTGGATTCTGCCGGATGCTGCTCCAGATAACGTTGGTAGGCGCCCAGGTCGGGCTGCCCGGTGACGTGCAGGCGCCGCTCGATGTGCCGCAGCACGGTGGCGCGCTTGTAGTGCTGGAAGTCATGGCCTGTATTGGTGCGCAGCAGCAGGAGGATTTCATCGAGCAGTGGTTCGGCCTGGGCGGGGTCGCCGCTGCGGCTGCCCAGTGCCGGGGGCAGGGTGTCGTCCTCGATGGTCGGTAGCTTGACCTGGCGGGCGTTGCGCCACAGTTCCATGAGCTTTTGCGGCATTTCGGCCACCGGCAGCACGGCGTCGACCATGCCGGTCGCCAGGGCCGCCCGCGGCATGCTGTCATAGAGGGCGTCGTCGGGGGACTGGACCAAAGTCACGCCGCCTTGCTCCTTGATCCGCGACAGGCCCACTGCGCCATCGGCGCCGGTGCCGGAGAGGACCACGCAGAACGCATGGTCCTTGTGCACATCGGCCAGGTCGCGGAAGAACAGGTCGATCGCCACATGGTCACCCCGGCGGCGGTTGGCCGGGCTGACGCGCAGGTAGCCATCGTTGGTGGACAAGCGGTTGGCCGGGGAAATCACATAGACATGATTGCGCTCGATCGGCACCGGTTCGCTGACCTGCAGCACCGGCATGGCGGTGGTTTCCTGGATGATGCGGTCGGCGACGCTCTGGTGGTCCGCCGACAGGTGCAGCACCACCACGAAGGCCATGTCGCAATCGGCGGGCATCTGCTTGAAGAAGGTGCAGATCGCCTCGAGCCCACCTGCCGAAGCGCCGATGCCGACCACCGGAAAGTCCAGGTGGCTCGGGCTCAACGTCGGATTCTGAGGCGAGGCGACGGCGGGCTTGGTGGATGACTTCATGGGTGCAGCCTTCTGCAGACCTAACGATTCGGCCCATCGAAGCATCGCCGGGCGGTTGATGCGCGATTATAGGCCCGGTCTCAACGGCGCGGCGAGCGCCCGTGGGCATCGTTGCCCGGCGCATCGAACGTTCGCTCGATCAGCGCCAGGTGGTCCAGTGCCTCCTGATAGCGCTCGGCGGCCTTGCGACGCAATGCCTGGTAGCGGTCGAAGCGCCCGGCATCGAGCCCGGGGCGGTCGAGCAAGGCAAACGCGTTGTGATCGAGTTGGTAGGCCTGCTGCAGCAGGCGGCGGTTCTGTTCCAGGGCGAGTTGGCGGCAGGCGTGGATGGGGTGGGCATCAATCATGGCGCTGTTCCAGGTCGAGGAATGATGGGCGTCTTTGTATGACCGCAGCCCAAGTGGCGAAGTGCCAAAAAAAAATCGGGCCTGCAGAGACTGGGGTGCAAATGTTTGGTCAGGACGTTGTTTGGCGCCACTCGTCCGAGGCTGGACAGACCGATTGAGCAGAGCCTGCCCCGGCCCGTTCGGAACTACTGCACGGTGCGATTCCGTGCGCAGCCAAATCCACTAGTAAGGAGAAACGACATGGCTCGTGATCAAGAAAACAGCGGACAACGTGGCGGCACCAAAGAAACCAACCCAGGCAACTTCGCCAACGACCGCGAAAAAGCCTCCCGCGCCGGCCACAAGGGCGGCCAGAACTCCGGCGGCAACTTTGCCAACGACCGGGAGCGTGCCTCCGAGGCCGGCCGTAAAGGTGGCCAGCACAGCCACGGCGGCGGTCGCAACCAGTGACGCCCGCCTGCTCAAGCCCGGTGTAGCACCTGCCGGGCGCCGCCCTTGGGCAGCGGCCACGCGCCGCTGGCCCAGGGGCGTTCCAGTTCCGCAATGGGAGATCGAAGCATGCGCGCACTCACGTATCACGGCGCCGGGGATGTTCGGGTCGACACCGTACCGGACCCTGTCATCGAGCAGAGCGACGATATCGTGCTGCGGGTGACTGCCACGGCGATCTGTGGCTCGGACCTGCATCTGTACCACGGCAAGGTGCCGGCGATGGAGGCCGGTGACATCCTGGGCCACGAGTTCATGGGCATCGTCGAGGAGGTGGGCAGCGAGGTGACCGCCGTACGTCCAGGCGACCGGGTGGTGATTCCCTTCGTGATCGCCTGCGGCAGTTGCTTCTTCTGCCAGCATGATCTGTTCGCGGCGTGCGAAACCACCAACACCGGCCGCGGCGCGATCCTCAACAAGAAAAGCATCCCGCCGGGGGCGGCGCTGTTCGGCTATAGCCACCTTTATGGCGGCGTGGCGGGTGGCCAGGCCGACTACGTCCGTGTGCCCAAGGCCAATGTCGGGCCGTTCAAGGTGCCCGGGCAATTGGCGGACGACAAGCTACTGTTTCTTTCCGACATTCTGCCCACCGCATGGCAAGCGGTGCTCAATGCCGAGGTCGGGCAGGGCGCTTCGCTGGCTATCTATGGAGCCGGGCCGGTCGGCCTGCTGTCGGCGGCTTGCGCCCGGATGCTCGGGGTGGAGCAGATTTTCATGGTCGATGCCTGCGACTACCGTCTGGATTACGCCCGTGACGCCTACGGGGTGATTCCCATCGATTACGCCCATGACGACGACCCGGCCGACACCATCATCCGCCAGACCGCAGGCATGCGTGGCGTGGATGCAGTGATCGATGCAGTAGGCTTCGAGGCCAAGGGCAGCACCACCGAGACGGTGCTGACCGCGCTGAAGCTCGAAGGCAGCAGTGGCAAGGCCCTGCGCCAGAGCATGGCGGCGGTGCGACGGGGCGGCGTGGTGAGCGTGCCGGGGGTCTATGCCGGCTTCATCCATGGTTTTCTATTCGGCGATGCCTTCGACAAGGGCCTGACCTTCCGCATGGGGCAGACCCACGTGCAGCGCTACCTGCCTGAACTGCTCGAGCATATAGAAGCAGGGCGGCTGGATCCGGCAGCCATCGTCACCCATCGCCTGGCGCTGGAAGAGGCGGTGCGCGGTTATGAGATGTTCGATGAGCAGCAAGAGCGTTGTCGAAAGGTGATTCTGGTGCCTGGCGCGGCACCGAACGCCGCGCACTGATTCAGGCATCAGGCCATTCATTCGAATTGTTCGACAATCTTTTGAATCTTCGCGCAAAACCTTGATCCATCAGGATGTCATCCATGGAGAAGAGGAGGGCCCCTACGATGCCAACCCCACAGCTGTACATCATCGACTACCGGCTGCATGGCCAGCCGCGCAGTTTCATCATCCGTCTGGAGCGCATGGACAATGCCGAGGCTTGGCATTGGGCCAGTTGTGATGCAGGGGTAGGGATCATTCCGAAGTTCGGGCGGGAGAAGATCCGCAAGGTCACCCGGCCGATGGCCGAACGCTATGGCGTGAGTGACGTGAGCTGGCGGCTGTCTGGCAGTGGGCCGGCGTTCGTGCCGGTCTCAGGTGAAGGCGTGGCGTCGACGATGGCTGCGCACGACCCTCCCGGGCACGACGCAGTGATGGCCTGAGGCAAGCAGCATGTGGGGCAAACCGGTTGACGCCGGCTTGCCCCACGTTGCGTTCAGGCGCCGGATTCTGGGTCGCTGGCGGGCACACCGGGGCGGTTGCCGTCATCGTCTTCCAGGTTTGGGTCGGTATCGGGGTCGTCGGCTTTGTCGTTGCGCTGGTCGGGGTCCAGTTCCGGCCAGTCGTCCTGGGCGTTGCCGCCTCCCATCTGTAGTGACCTGTGCATGGTGGCCTCCTCGGGTTCGAAAAAAGGGCCCGCCAGCAACGCGGGCCGAACACAGGAGTGGGAGGCGCAGCCGTTGCCGCGCCTCTCATGGATTCAGAGCCCTGATGGCGCGGGTGTGATCGGTTTTTCGTGCAGCACCCGCGACCAACGGTCTTGCCCAGGCTTCGAGTTGTACTCTTCACGGGTAAACCCACACAGGTTCAGCGATGCCTTGCGGATCGACGCGGGCGCTGTGGGAGCGGGTTCACCCGCGAACACGGGCGAAGCCCGTGCCATTCATCGCGGCGTCTGTTTCGCGGGTGAACCCGCTCCCACAGGGATTGCGCACGTCTTAAGAGCGGCGGCCGCGAAAGGGGCAATGCGGCGCAGGTGCTCACCCATCGGACTGCTCTTCTGGCGGCACCTGACCCTCCGGCCAGTCGGGCGCTTCCTTTTCCGGGGGCGGTACCGGTTCTCCGGGATTGTGAGGGATGTTGTCCACATAGGGATCGGGATCATTGGGCTGCTTGGGGTCTGCCATGGCTGGCCTCCGGGTGGGTTGGCTTGCCTGGCATTAGGGTCGTTGGCCGGTGGATGTGTTCATTCCGGCGGCATGAACGGCAGCTCACCCCGAAGGGTGATGGTCGCCTTGGCCAGTGCGTGAAACAATCCCAGCCAGCCACGAATACGTACAACCACCCTGGCGGGGACCTGAGACATGAGCAAAGACCAGCTGAAATCGCCCGACTGGTACGAGCAGATGGCCCGTGTCATCGAGGCCATCGGCACGCCAGGCTTCGTCGAAGCGCTGTTCGGTGCACTCAATTGCCTGGCCCGGTGCCAGGCCATCACGGTGTTTCTCTACCCACGCAAAGGCCTGCCTTCGGCATTGTTCGAAAAAGACGAAGAGGGCCCTTGGCTGCCTGAAGGCAACGTGCAGAAGTACCTCGAAGGTTATTACCTGCTGTGCCCGTTCTACCGCGCCTGCATGGAAGGCATCGCCCCGGGTTGCTATCGCCTGAGCGACGTGGCTCCGGACCACTTCAAGCGCAGCGAGTACTACCTGTCGTTCTACCAGCACGCGCACCTTGAGGACGAACTCAACTACATCGTGCCGCTCGATGCGCAGCTCACCATCGCCGTGGCCTTGGGCAGCACCCGACGCCTGACGGCAGCGCAGGTTGCCGACCTCAAGCGCATCGCCCCTTGGGTGGTGGCGGTGGTGCGCCGGCACTGGGGGCAGTTGGATGCCGACAGCCTGGGCGGACGCTTCGAAAGCGCCCTGGGCCGGCAGATCAACGCCGCCTTGAACAATTTCGGCTCTTCGCTGCTGACCGAACGCGAGTGCCGGGTCGCCCAGTACCTGCTGCGTGGCCACTCGACCCGCTCGTTGTCCGAGCGCTTGGGCATCAGCGAAGACACGGTCAAGACCCATCGCAAGAACCTCTACACCAAGCTCGACATCGCCAAGCAGTCCGAGCTGTTCTCCTTGTTCATCGACTCGCTGGCCCAGGCCCAGGAAGGCTTGAGCAAGGACCCGCTGGAAAGCTACCTGCGAAGGCGCTGATCGGCCCACCGCGTCACCCACCTACAACCATAACCAGCGACCGCCCGAGCGGTCGCAAGGGAGTCCTGCGTGCATACATTGAGCGATTGGCAGCAGCGCGCTGCACAACAAAGCTTCATCGACACCGCGTTGATCGAGGGCCGCCGCGTAGCTGCCCGCTCGGGCGAGACCTTCGACGCCATCAACCCGGCTACCAACCAGGTATTGGCCAAGGTTGCCGCCTGCGGCGAGCTCGAGGTCGACCAGGCGGTGCGTTCTGCCCGTCGCGCCTTCGAGCAGGGCCCCTGGGCACGCATGGCGCCCACCGCCCGCAAGCGGGTGCTGCTGCGCCTGGCCGAGCTGATGCTGGCCCACCGCGAGGAGCTGGCCCTGCTCGATTCGCTGAACATGGGCAAGCCGGTCATGGATGCCTACAACATCGATGTACCGGGCGCGGCGCACGTCTTTGCCTGGTATGGCGAGGCCCTGGACAAACTCTACGACCAGGTGGCGCCGACCGCCGGCAACGCGTTGGCCACCGTCACCCGTGAAGCCTTGGGTGTGGTCGGGGCGGTGGTGCCGTGGAACTTCCCCCTGGACATGGCTGCCTGGAAGGTCGCCCCAGCCCTGGCCGCCGGCAACAGCGTGGTGCTCAAACCTGCCGAGCAGTCGCCATTCTCAGCCCTGCGCCTGGCCGAGCTCGCCCTGGAGGCGGGGCTGCCGGAAGGGGTGCTCAATGTGGTCACGGGCCTTGGCGAACAGGCCGGTCGAGCCCTGGGCCTGCACCCGGATGTGGACTGCCTGGTGTTCACCGGCTCCACCCAAGTGGGCAAGTACTTCATGCAGTACTCGGCGCAATCGAACCTCAAGCAGGTCTGGCTCGAGTGCGGCGGCAAGAGCCCGAATTTGGTGTTCGACGACTGCCGTGACCTGGACCTGGCGGCGGAGAAGGCCGCCTTTGGCATCTTCTTCAACCAAGGTGAGGTCTGCTCGGCCAACTCGCGCCTCTATGTGCAGCGCTCGATCCATGACGAATTCGTCGAGCGCCTGCTGGCCAAGGCCCGTGACTGGATGCCGGGCGACCCGCTGAACCCGGCCAGCCGCGCCGGGGCCATCGTCGATGCCGCGCAGAGCGCGCGCATCAGCGCGGCCATCGACCAGGCCAAGGCCGACGGCGCACGCCTGCTGTGCGGTGGCCAGCGCCTGCGCTTCAACGGCTCGGACAACTTCATCGCACCGACGATATTCACCGGCGTGGGCGCCGACATGGCCCTGGCCCGCGAGGAGGTCTTCGGCCCGGTGCTGGCGGTCAGCACCTTCGAGGACGAGGAGCAGGCCCTGCGCCTGGCCAACGACAGCATCTATGGCCTGGCCGCCTCGGTGTGGAGCGATGACCTCAACCGTGCCCACCGCGTGGCCCGGCGCCTGAAGGCCGGCACTGTGTCGGTCAATACCGTCGATGCCCTGGACGTGGTGGTGCCCTTCGGCGGCGGTCGCCAATCCGGTTTCGGCCGCGACCTCTCGCTGCATTCGTTCGACAAGTACACCCAATTGAAAACCACCTGGTTCCAGCTGCGCTGATATTCCTACGGAGAACAACAATGAACGCACCTTTCCAGCCGCAACGCGAAACCCGCGACTACCAGAGCGCCGATGCCGCCCACCACATCCACGCCTTCCTCGACCAGAAGGCGCTGAACGCCGAAGGCCCGCGGGTCATCGTGCGCGGTGAAGGCCTGCACCTGTGGGACAACGACGGCAAGCGCTACCTGGACGGCATGTCCGGTCTGTGGTGCACCCAGCTGGGCTATGGCCGCAAGGACCTGACGGCCGCCGCTGCCGCGCAGATGGACCAACTGCCGTACTACAACATGTTCTTCCACACCACCCACCCGGCGGTGATCGAGTTGTCCGAGCTGCTGTTCAGCCTGCTGCCGGGGCACTACAGCCACGCCATCTACACCAACTCCGGCTCCGAATCCAACGAAGTGCTGATCCGCACCGTACGCCGTTACTGGCAGGTGATGGGCAAGCCCGGCAAGAAGATCATGATCGGCCGCTGGAACGGCTACCACGGCTCGACCCTGGCCGCCACGGCGCTGGGCGGCATGAAGTTCATGCACGAGATGGGCGGGCTGATTCCGGATGTCGCGCACATCGACGAGCCGTACTGGTACGCCGAAGGCGGCGCGCTGACCCCAGCCGAGTTCGGCCGTCGCTGCGCCTTGCAATTGGAGGAGAAGATCCTCGAACTGGGCGCCGAGAACGTCGCAGGCTTCATCGCCGAGCCGTTCCAGGGCGCTGGCGGCATGATCTTCCCGCCAGAGAGCTACTGGCCGGAAATCCAGCGCATCTGCCGTCAGTACGACGTGCTGCTGTGCGCCGACGAAGTGATCGGCGGCTTTGGCCGCACCGGCGAGTGGTTCGCCCACCAGCATTTCGGCTTCGAGCCGGACACCCTGTCCATCGCCAAGGGCCTGACCTCCGGCTACGTGCCCATGGGTGGCCTGGTGCTGAGCAAGCGCATCGCCGAAGCGCTGGTGGAGCGCGGCGGGGTGTTCGCCCATGGTCTGACCTATTCCGGCCACCCGGTGGCGGCGGCGGTGGCCATCGCCAACCTCAAGGCCCTGCGCGACGAAGGTATCGTGCGCCAGGTCAAGGACGATACCGGCCCGTACCTGCAGCGCTGCCTGCGCGAGGTGTTCGGTGATCACCCGCTGATCGGCGAGATCCAGGGTGCGGGCCTGGTGGCGGCGCTGCAGTTCGCCGAGGACAAGGCCACCCGCAAGCGCTTCGCCAACGAGAACGACTTGGCCTGGCAGTGCCGGACCTATGGCTTCGAGGAGGGGGTGATCATCCGTTCGACCCTGGGCCGGATGATCATGGCGCCGGCACTGGTGGCCAGCCGTGGTGACATCGATGAGCTGGTGGCCAAGACCAAGGTCGCCGTGGACCGCACGGCGCGGGACCTGGGCTTGCTGTAAGTCGATTCGGGGCGGCTTTTGCGGCCCTTTCGCGACGCAAGGCCGCGCCTACAGGATCACGCGATCCCTGTAGCCGCGGCCTTGCGCCGTGAAAGGGCTGCGCAGAGCCCTGGATTCAGAAGGTGTAGCTCACGCCGGCCTGCACGGTGCGTGGCGCGCCGGGGTAGACGTAGCTGTTGAAGGCGCCTTCGTCGTATTCCTTGTTGAACAGGTTCTTCAGGTCCAGGTTGAGCCGCACGTGCTCGTTGACCTGGTAGAAGCTGAGCAGATCGACCACGGTGTACTGCTCCATGGTGTAGGTCTGCGTCGCGGTCTGGCCGGCGCGGTCGTCCACGTATTTCACGCCCATGCCCAGCCCCAGCCCCTTGAGGCCTCCATCCTGGAACTCATAGGTATTGAGCAGGCTGAAGCTGTTGCGCGGAATGTTGGCCAGGCGCGTGCCGTTGGGCAGGCTGGTGTCCTTGGTCACCTCGGCATCGACATAAGCGTAGCCACCGATCACGCGCCATTCGGGGGTGAGGTTGCCGGCAACGTTGATGTCCAGACCGCGGCTGCGGACTTCGCCTGCGGCGATCTTGTAGGTTCCGGTGGGGTCCAGCGGGTCGTTGGCGAGGACGTTTTCCTTGACGATGTGGTAGATGGCCGCATCGACGCTCAACTGGCGATCCAGCGCCTCCCATTTCACGCCCAGTTCGTACGACTTGCCTTTTTCCGGATCGAAGCCCTGGCCTTGCTGGCTGGCGCCGCTGTTGGGCTTGAACGAACGGGCAGTGTTGGCGTAGATGGCAACGGTGTCGGTCAGGTCGTACATCAGGCCCAGACGAGGGGTGACGGCGTTGTCGGCGGCGGTCCAGTCGGTGCTGCCGGGCAGGTAGTTGTCGTACTGGTGCTCGAAACGCTCGAAGCGCAAGCCTGCCAAGGCCTTGAGGCGGTCGGTCAGGGCCACTTGGTCCTGAACGAAGGCGGCCCAGGTCTTGAGGTTTTCCTTGTCGTCGGTGGTGGTGCGGGTCAGGGCTGGGCGTGGCTGGCCCAGGACTGGATCGAACAGGTCGATGGGGTAGGCGTCGGCGCCGCCGGCCGAGCGCCGAATGAAGGATTGATAGTCGTAGTCTTCATACTCGACGCCGGTCAGCAAGGTATGGGCAAAGCCTGCGGTGTCGAAGTGGCCGGTGAGGTTGAGCTGGTAGTCGCGGTCGGACCATTCGAGCTTGCGATAGTTGAAGTTGCGCCCGAGGGTGCGGCCGTCTGGTTGCAGGGCATTGGCTTCCACCGCGTTGCCCTGGAGCGTGCCGTCGAGCCACTGCATGCCACCGCCCAGGGTCCAGTCGTCGTTGAGCTGATGCTCGAAGCGCACCTGGGCCATGTTGTTGTCGTTGTGCAGCAGGTTGTCGGAGCCTTTTTCCCAGACGTTGGTATCGCGCGAGGCATTGTCGCGCTGGTTTGCAAAGCGCGTCAGGCCACGGTCCAGGGGGTGGTTGTTGCGCATGAAATCGCCTTCGAACACGATGCGCGTGGTGTCGTTGAGCTGCCAGCTGAGTACCGGCGCGACGTCGTAACGCTCGGTCTGCACGTCGTCGCGGAAGGTTTCGCCGCCTTCACCCAGCACGTTCAGGCGATAGGCCAGACGGCCTTCTTCATCGAGCGGGCCGGTGGTGTCAAGAGTGGCGCGATGCATCCCTTGGTCATCGAACTGGCTGCCCAAGGTGACCTTGGGTTCGGCCAGAGGCTGTTTGCTGACCACGTTGAAGGTGCCACCGGGGTCGCCACGGCCGTACAGGCTGGTAGCCGGGCCACGCAGGACCTCCAGACGCTCGACGGTGTTGGCGTCCGGGGCGTTGGGGTAGCCGCGGTTGATGGGAAAGCCATTGCGGTAGAACTCGCCGGTGGTGAAGCCGCGCACCGTGAAGGTGGTCAGCCCCTGGCCGCCGAAGTTGTTGGCACGACCCACGCCACCTGCGTAGTCCAGCCCATCCTGCAGGCGGGTGGCGGCGGTGTCCTGCAGGACATCCTTGGGCACCACGCTGATCGATTGCGGTGTTTCGTGCAGTGCGGTGTCCGTGCGCGTGGCACTGGCCGAACGCGTCGCCTTGTAGCCGATGACCGGGCCGTCGGCGCGTTCCAGGTCGCTGGCGGCGTCGATGTTGACCGCTTGCAGTTCAAGAGGGGCCGAAGCCTGGGATTCGGCCAGGGCGACGGGGCTAATAGCGGGAATCAGGCAGAGTGAAACGAACGCACGACGCATCGACAGCACGATCCTAAGAAGGGCGGGAGCCGCGGATCATAACTGATAGGTATTATCATTTACAGTGGTATTTGGTGTACCAGGGTACCAAGTTCGAGGCGCCGTGAGCAGGCACAAAAAAGGGGGCACATGGCCCCCCGTTCGGTCGTCAATGCGGTGCGCGCGGGATGGTCTTGAGCAGGTCTTCCGGGCTGATGTGCCCGACTACCTGGGCCACGGCGCTGCCTGGGGTCGGCAGGTCGATGATGTGGTCCTTCATCTTGCCGATCACATGCATCTCGCAGGGCTTGCAGTCGAACTTGAGGGTCAGCACTTCATCGCCATGTACCAGTTGCATCGGCGCGACCTTGGTGCGTACGCCGGTGACGCCCTTGGCCTGCTTGGGGCACAGGTTGAAGGAGAAGCGCAGGCAGTGCTTGGTGATCATCACCGGTACCTCGCCATGCTCTTCGTGCGCCTCGAAGGCGGCATCGATCAGCTTCACGCCATGGCGGTGATAGAAGTCGCGGGCCTTCTGGTTGTAGACGTTGGCCAGGAACGACAGGTGCGCCTCAGGGTAGACCGGTGGCGGGGTTGTCTCGGCCTTGCGCCCGCCACGGGGGTGAGCCTTGACCCGCGCCTCGGTCAGCGCCTCGATGGCTTCGCGGCGCAGGGCCTTGAGCTGGGAGTTGGGGATGAAGTACGCCTGCGGGGCGTCCAGGTCGATGGCGTTGGCGTGGTACTGGGTGGTGCCCAGTTGGCCGAGCAGGTCGTGCAACTGGTCCAGGGCCTGCTGGGGCTTGTTGGCTACACCGAACGGGCCGTCCAGGGCTACCTGCACGCTGACGCCTTCCTCGCTGGTGACCGTCAGCGCCAGGCGCTGTTCACGCAGCACCGCGTGCCATTCGACACCCACACGACGCTCGGCGGAGGTGCGTTGCAGTGCTTGCTGCCAGTTGTGGTCCAGGTTGCGCGAGAGTGGATGGTTCGGGCGCAGCTTGTGCAGGCCCTCGGGCATCTCGTTGGGTTCGACGCGGTAGCGGTAGCGCTTCTGGCCGTCTTCGTCGAACTCGCCCTTGGGCTCGGCGATGTTGGCCCGGAAGCCCACCACCTCACGCTTGACCAGCACGTTGAGGCCGTCGCCGTTGGTCAGCGGCACCTCGGTGACCACTTGCAGATCGCGCTTGCCGACTTTCTCCACCACGCCCACCGGCAGGCCGGTGAAGGTGGGCGAGTCGAAGGCGCCGATGTCGATCTTGCGGTCACTGACGAAGTAGTCGGTGCTGCCGCGGTGGAAGGTCTTGTCCGGATCGGGCACGAAGAAGTGCTCGGTGCGACCGCTCGAAGCGCGGGCCAGGTCCGGGCGGTCTTCGAGGATGGCGTCGAGTTCCTTGCGGTAGTGGGCGGTGATGTTCTTCACATAACCCATGTCCTTGTAGCGGCCTTCGATCTTGAACGAGCGCACACCGGCATCGACCAGGTCGCGCAGGTTGGCGGTCTGGTTGTTGTCCTTCATCGACAGCAGGTGCTTCTCGAACGCTACCACCCGGCCCTGGTCATCCTTGAGGGTGTAGGGCAGGCGGCAAGCCTGGGAGCAGTCGCCACGGTTGGCGCTGCGGCCGGTCTGGGCGTGGGAGATGTTGCACTGGCCGGAGAAGGCCACGCACAGGGCGCCATGGATAAAGAACTCGATGGCCGCGTCGGTCTCGCTGGCGATGGCGCGGATCTGCTGCAGGTTCAGTTCACGCGCCAGTACCAACTGGGAGAAGCCGGCCTGGTCGAGAAACTTGGCCCGCTCCAGGGTACGGATATCGGTCTGGGTGCTGGCGTGCAGCTCGATCGGAGGGATGTCCAGCTCCATCACCCCCAGGTCCTGGACGATCAGCGCATCGACACCAGCGTCGTACAGCTGGTGGATCAGCTGGCGGGCAGGCTCGAGCTCGTTGTCGTGCAGGATGGTGTTGATGGTGGTGAAGACGCGCGCGTGGTAGCGGTGGGCGAAGGTCACCAGCTCGGCGATATCGCTGACTTCGTTGCACGCGTTGTGGCGGGCGCCGAAGCTCGGGCCGCCGATATAGATGGCGTCAGCGCCGTGCAGGATCGCTTCGCGGGCGATGGCCACGTCACGGGCGGGGCTGAGCAGTTCCAGATGATTCTTTGGGAGGGACATGTCGTTAGGGTCGGGCTGTCACGGTCAAGGCGCGCATTGTACCGGTGAAATGGCCCGGGGGCATCCATCGGCTGTCCGATGGCGGGAGGTGGGTAGGGCTGCCGGCGAATACGTCGGTGATTTCACCATCGCATTCGCGGGTAAACCCGCTCCGACAAGAGCCGCGCCTGCCTCCCCTGGGCATGGGTAAACCCACTCCCAAAAGGCCACGCACAAATTCTGTGGGAGCGGGTTTACCCGCGAAGCAGACGCCACGGAGCAGACGTTTGCACTTAACGCGCACCGGGCTTTCAACAGCGGCTCAGACCTTGGCCGCCATCGCCGTGACTTCCACGCGCATCCCCTCGACCGCCAGCGAAGCCACGCCAACCGCCGCCCGAACAGGCCAGGGCTTGGCGAAGAATCGCTGGTACACCTCGTTGAACGCCGGGCGATCGGCCATGTCGGTCAGGTAGATGGTCAGGTGCAGCACGCGATCCATGGAGCTGCCTGCGCGCTCCAGGGCATCCTTGAGGGCCTGCAGGGTGCATTCGCTCTGCTCGACGATGCCGCCAAGCTCCAGGCTGCCATCGGCGCGGGTCGGGATCTGGGTGGTGACCAGCAGGCCGCGAAAATCCGCGACGTCGGAGGAGATGGACTCAGGGTCCGGGTCCGGGATGAAGGTGATGTCTGCGTTTGCCATGAGGTATTTGCCTTGCAACGGAAGGAAACCGGCAAGCCTACGCGAGCGGCCCGGGCGGGTCGAGCGGTGGCTCTGGTCGGCGGTATTTGAAATGCCGGGCATTGCTCGTCAGAATCGCGCCCCGAACTGGCCAATGGCGCCGGTCGAATGTTGCGAAAAAGGGGCAAGGGTTGAACGAACAGACATTGTCGATGCGCCTGGAGCGCGTGGCGGCCCATGTGCCGGCCGGGGCACGACTGGCCGATATCGGCTCGGACCACGGCTACCTGCCGGTGGCGCTGATGCTGCGTGGCCGCATCGAAGCCGCCGTGGCTGGCGAGGCGGCGATGACGCCGTTTCGCTCGGCCCAGCGCAAGGTGCGCAAAAACGGCCTGGAGGAGGCGATCACCGTGCGCCTGGCAGACGGCCTGGAGGCCATCGAGCCACAGGACCGCATCGACGCCATCAGCCTGTGCGGCATGGGCGGGGAGAAGATTCGCGAGATCCTCGAACGGGGCAAGCATCGGCTGAGCGGCAAGGAGCGGCTGATTCTGCAGCCGAACGTACGCGAAGGCACCCTGCGCGAGTGGTTGATGGAGAACGACTACCGCATCGTCTGCGAGGAGTTGCTGGAGGAAAACGAGTTCACCTACGAGATCATCGTGGCCGAACCCTGCCAGGCGGTGGCGTATACCCCCGAGCAACTGTACTTCGGGCCTTTGCTGATGCAGGAGCGCAGCCCGGCGTTTCTGGCCAAGTGGGGCCTGAACCTGCAACGCAAACAGCGGGTCATGGCCCATTTCGCCCGTGCCCGCCAGGCGGTGCCTGAACAGAAGGCCCAGGAAGTGGCCCTGCAGGTGCGCTGGATCGAGCAGTTGCTGGCGTAAATCCGGTTACAGCTGCGAGCAGTTGCCCATTTCCCGGTAGTCGACCTTGTGGGTCTGGCCTTGGTGGTCGATATAGACCATATGGGCGGTACCCACCGCGCAATCGGCCGCGTTGCTGGCCGGGGTGATGGAAATCACCTTGGCCACGTCCAGGGGCATGCCGTATTCGTAGGTCTCACTGGTGGCCGCGACGGGTTGATTACTGGCAGGATCGGCGACGGCGCCGAACGAGGCCAAGGCAGCGAACAGGGCGAGGAAGGCGATCGAAGGTTTCATGACGGTTTTCTCTCTTGGCGATGACTCATGATGTATTTCTTGGGGATTGCCAATAAAGAGGCTGGTCCGTGATAGATTCCTGCTTCGAATGCACGAATAGGTCACAAGGAACGACGCACCATGGACATGCTGCACGCCATGCGAACCTTCGCCCGGGTAGTGGAATGCGGCAGTTTCGCCGCCGCCGCCAACGCCCTGGATATTTCTGCCGCCCAGGTGTCGCGGATCGTCGCGGAACTGGAAAACCACCTGCAGACCCGCCTGCTGCATCGCACCACCCGGCGTCTGCGCATGAGCGAGGCGGGCGAGCGGTTCCTCGAGCGCTCGCGGCAGATCCTGTCGCTGACCGAAGAAGCGATGGACGAGGCACGTGGCGCCCACCTCACACCCCGGGGTCGGTTGCGCCTTCATTGCACCCATGGGCTGGGGCTGTTGATGATGCCGCTGGTGGCCCGCTACAACGCCACCTGCCCCGACGTGGTCATGGAACTGACCTTGTCCCAGCGCAACCCGGACCCTCTGGCGGACGGCCAGGACGTGGTGATCGCCATCGGCCAAGGCCTGCCGGACTCGCAACTGATCGCCATCCCCCTGGGCAGCATCCACAGCATTCTCTGCGCTTCTCCCGACTACCTCGCCCGCCATGGCGTCCCCCAGTGCCCGGAAGACCTGCATGAACATGTATGCCTGCGCACGGTGGACCCGTTGTTCGAGGAAGACTGGTCGTTCGAGGGGGAGAACCCGTGCGTGATCGTGCCCCAGGACACCTTCCTGACCAACGTGGCCGACGCCATGCTCAAGGCCACCGAGCTTGGGATGGGCATCGGCCTGCTGCCGTACTACTCCGCCAGCCAGGCGATCGAACAAGGGCGGCTGTGCCGGCTGCTCGCACCCCATCGGCTGCGTCAGCGGGAGATCTATGCGATCTACCCGTCACGGCATTACCTGGACGCCAAGGTGCGCACTTGGCTGGATTTTCTCAAGGAGCAGTTGCCGGTGTTGTTCCAGGCCCATGAGCAGGTGGCGGACGATCCGCGCTACTGGCGCTGACCCTTGCAGGCACGGCCCCGAGGTGTCCTTTTCGCGGGTAAACCCGCTCCAACAGGTTCTCCAGTGCTCTCGATAACACCGCTATACCCTGCTGCTGAATCGAGTAGAGCTACTTTGCAGGAGCACCGCTAGACCTGCGGGTTCACCCGCGAACGGGCCCGACTGGGTTCATCTCAATGCGCGTATTTTCCGACGATGCTCTGCGCCCCCAGCGCATGCCCTTGCAGCGCTTGCATCAGCCCCTGGCGGTCCAGCCCTGGCGGCAGGCCGCCGGGCTCGAGGTCGGTGGCGATCAACGTGAGCACATAGTGATGGGGATTGTCGCCGGCCGGCGGACAGGGGCCGCGGTAGGTGAGGGTACCTCGGGAGTTACGGCCCAGGGTGAGCGTCTGGGTGCTCTGCCCGGCAGCGCCTTCGTCCAAGGCATCGGTGGTCGGGTCGATGTTGTAGACGATCCAATGCACCACCCCCAGGCCCTTGCCGCCGTCGGGGTCGAACATCACCAACGCCAGCGATCGGGTGCCGTCGGGCAGGTTGTCCCAGCTCAGTTGCGGCGAGCGCTGTTCACCGCTGCCGCAGGCCGGGTCAGGGCCGACCTGAGGCAGGGCGATGATGCCGCCATCGGTGAACGACGACGAATTGATGGCCAAACCCGCGGACGCCGCCATCGCGCCGAGCGGCAAGAGGGTCGCGAGCAACCAGGGTACGAAGTTCATGCTCCGTCCTCCCGAGGTGATGGCCCAGAGTCTAGTCCAGGCCAAGCCTGAGCATACTCAGCGGCTGTCTTGATCCTCGGCGGCACCGCCTGAGGCGCCTGCACCGGTGCCGGTGGCTTCACCGGTGTTGTTCGAGCCCCCGGTAGTGCCGTCGGGTACGTCAGAGCTGGGGTTGGTGTCGCTGCTGTCGTTGTCGCGGGTGCTGTCTGGGTTGTTGACGCTGTTGCCTTGGCTGCCGGTGTTGTCATAGGGCTGCTTAGCGGGGGACTGGTCGGCCCTTGGGTGAGTGTCGGTGCCGTTCATGTCGGTGGCGGCCAGGCTGGCGGTGGTGGTCAGGCCCAGGCACAGGGCGAGGAACAGGGGCTGGAAGCGAACCATGGCGAATCTCCTGTCGGGATGATTGTCCTGTGTTCGGCTATGGGAGACGGGGCAGGGTGCCCCTCAGGCGACGGATGGTCAGGGGAGAGGGACTGCTGTGGAGCGCCGTTCGGCGCTCCCACAGGGTCTGATGAGTCAGTCCATCAGGAGGCGGATTCGGCGCGCTGCGAGGAGGTGTCGCTGCTCGCCGCATCGCCCATGGGCGGATGCTCTTGGGCCGCATGCATCAGTTCCTCGGTCACCCGCAGCTCGGCGCCGGTCGGCGAAAAGGTCGCCGTCGGCGCGAAGGGCGCCGGGTGTTCCGGGGCCGGGCGCTTGCCGCGGCGCCACAGGAAGAAACCTACCATCGCCAGGTTGATCACGGCAAAGGCCCAGAACAGCCCGGTCTCGCCGTAGGCATTCATCACTGGGGAGATCGCCAGCGGGGCCATGGACGAACCCAGCGAGTTGATCAGCAGCAGGCCCTGGATCATCGGCACCAGCGCATCGGCCGGGGCACGGTCGGCCGCACTGCTGACCGCCACCGGGTACAAGGCGAACACGCCGCCGCCGAGCAAGAACAGCATGGCCGGCAGCAGTTGCGAGTCAGCCGGTAGCAGCACGATCACGACCGACAGCAGGGTACACATCGCCGCCAGGGCGACCAGCACGGTCTGCCGGTCCTTGCGGTCGGACCAACGCCCTACCGGATACTGGAGCAGCATGGCGCCGAGGATCACCCAGGCCATCATGTTGCCGATCTCGCCCACGTCCAGGCCGATGCGTTGCAGGTACAGCGGCAGCAGGGCGTAGATCCCGGCGATGGCCACGCCCGAGCCGAAGCAGCCGACCAGGCCGGTCGGGGCGATGCCCAGCAGTTGGCGCGGTTTGAGGGGCTCGACCTGATCGAGCAGCGGCGAGACCCGCGGCAGAATCACGATCGGCAGCACAGACAAGGTGGCGAGCATGCCTGCGACCATGAACGGTGCGGTCTCGCCCCAGCCAGTGACTTCGCCCAGCGTCGCCTGGGCCAGCACCCCGGCACCGTAGAAGGCGATCATGTACAACGCCAGCAGGCGGCCACGGATCTTCGGATCGCCCGCGAGCAGCAGCCAGCTCTCGATGACCAGGAACACGCCGACCGCGGCCCAGCCGTTGATCAGGCGCAGGGCGAACCACCAGGTGGTGTCATAGAACAGGCCCTGCAGCAGGATGGTCGCGGCGATCAGCGAGGCGAAGCTGGTATAGGCGCGGATATGGCCAATGCGCAGAATCAGCCGGTCGTTGAAGATCGCCCCCAGCGTCAGGCCGATGAAGTAAGCCGACGAGACGATGCCGATCATGGTGGCCGATTCGCCAGCCGAGCCCAGGCGCAAGGTGGTAAGGGAGGACAGAAAGCCGTTGCCCAAGGCAATGATGAACAGCCCGAGCAGGGGTGCCAGCGCCATAGCCAGCAAACGCGGAGACATAGTTACCTCTAGTTGGAAAACGCCGAACGTGTGCCTTTTCGGTGGGCGCAAGGGCTGCGCGGGTGTGCCTGGCTGTCGGTGCGAGCGAGGTGCGGCTCAGCCGTCTGGGATGACGGGCATGGCCGCAGAGCGAAAAGGCGGCGCGATTCTAAGGCCTGGGCGATGGTCAGGCCCTGCGACCAGAAGCCGCACCGAACCAAACTCAAGCCGTTGCACGTCCCTACAAAACGCGTGATCGGCAGAAAAGCGTTTTCACCGTTCTGGAAGGAAAACCGCATAATGTCGCCTCGACTCCTGGGGGATCCGCTTCATGCTGGCTTCGCTGTTCGCCGTCCTGGCGCCTGTCTTCATCGTTGCCGGTATCGGCTATGGCTGGGCCCGCCGTGGCCTGGACTACCCCACCGAATTCATCGCCCGCATCGTCATGACGGTCGGCACGCCATCACTGGTGCTCTCGACCCTCAGCCGCACGCAACTGGATCGCGCAGCTTTCACCAGCATGGCCATCGCCTGCGTGCTGTGCATGCTGGGCATGGCGCTGGCCGGGTTTCTCGTCAGCCGCGCGTCAGGCCAGCACTGGCGGGTGCTGATGCCGGCATTCATGTTTCCCAATACTGGCAACATGGGCCTGCCGATCAGCCTGTATGCCTTCGGCGAGCATGGCCTGGCGTTGGCGGTGGCGTTCTTCCTGACCTTGTCGATCTTCCAGTTCACCTTAGGCATTGCCATGTCCGGTGCCAGCGCGTCCTTCAAGGCCCTGCTGCGCAACCCGATCGTGATCAGTCTCGCAGGGGCCCTGCCGATCATCTTCCTGGACCTGGAATTGCCGCGCTGGCTGGCCAACACCGCCGACCTGCTCGGTGGCATGACCATCCCGTTGATGCTGCTCACGCTGGGCGTATCCCTGGCCAGCATCCGCCTGCATCACGTTGGCAGCGGGCTGTTGCTCGGCGGTCTGCGCATCGTGCTGGGCGCGGCGGTGGGTTGGGCCGTGGGCACCGCGCTGGGGTTGGAATCGCTGGAGCGCGCGGTGCTGGTGGTGCAGTCCTCGATGCCGGTGGCGGTATTCAACTACCTGCTGGCGGTGCGAGCCAACCGGTCTCCGGAGCAGGTGGCCAACCTGGTGATGTGCTCGACGGTGCTGTCCTTCGCCTGGCTGCCGGCAGTGCTGGCCTGGTGGCTATAGGCCGCGGCTGCGGCATCCTGTCTCGCCGACAGGCAAAGTGCCACGGCTCATCCATACTCCACTGACCTGCCGCGTCCATGCGCCAGGTCAAGGCGTCACCGGCAGCGCCGGGACAACCCACGGTTTGCAAGGGGAGCATGCGATGGCCAAGGCTGTGAACAAGAAGCACAAGGATGAGCTGCCGGAAAAACTAGGACGCAAAGCCTACGAACAGGAGCTCAAGCGCCTGCATGTGGAGCTGGTCAAGCTCCAGCAATGGGTCGTGGCCAAGGGGCTCAAGGTGTGCATCGTCTTCGAGGGGCGCGACGGTGCCGGCAAGGGCGGTACGATCAAGGCCCTCACCGAACGGGTCAGCCCTCGCGTCTTTCGAGTGGTGGCGCTGCCAGCGCCAACCGAGCGCGAGAAGACCCAGATCTATGCCCAGCGCTACCTGACCCACCTGCCAGCGGCGGGCGAGGTGGTGATCTTCGACCGCAGTTGGTACAACCGCGCCGGGGTCGAGCGGGTGATGGGCTTTTGTACCGAGGAGCAGGCGCACAAGTTTCTCGCCGTGGTGCCGCTGTTCGAGCGGATGATGATCGATTCGGGGATCATCCTGATCAAGTACTGGCTGGAAGTGAGCGCCGAGGAGCAGACCCGCCGCCTTCAGGACCGGATCAACGATGGGCGCAAGTTATGGAAGCTCTCGCCCATGGACATCAAGTCCTATACCCGCTGGGACGACTACACCCGCGCCCGTGACGACATGTTCGCCGCCTCCGATTCGTCCTGGGCGCCATGGTTCATGGCGCGCTCCGAGGACAAGCGCAAGGCGCGGCTGAACATCATCAGCCACTTCCTGCAGCAGATCCCTTACCAGGACCTGAGCGCCAAGCAGAAGATCGTGCTGCCCAAGCGCGGCAAGATCGGCAAGTACAAGGCGGTGCCATACCCGTTCAAGATGGTCTCCGAGCGCTATTGAGGCCCGCACATGGACACCTCGACACCACCGCCAAAGCCCTTGGCCTACGCGGCGGGCCCGCTCGAGCGCGGCTGGCAGCGCTGGGTACCGGGCCTTCGCGTGGCGCGCCAGTATCCGATGGCGTGGCTGCCCAAGGACCTGGTCGCAGGCCTGGTGCTCACCGCCATGCTGGTGCCGGTCGGCATCGCCTATGCGCAGGCGTCCGGTGTCCCGGGTATCCACGGCCTGTACGCGACCATCGTGCCGTTGCTGGCCTACGCCCTGTTCGGCCCCAGCCGCATCCTGGTGCTGGGCCCGGACTCGGCGCTGGTGCCGATCATCCTGGCCGTGGTGCTGCCGTTGGCGGCAGGCGATCCGGGGCGGGCCGTCACCCTGGCGGCGGCCATGGCGCTGGTCTCGGGGCTGATCTGCATCGGCGCAGGCCTGATGCGCCTGGGGTTCATCACCGAGCTGCTGTCCAAGCCCATTCGCTATGGCTATATGAACGGCATTGCCCTGGCGGTGCTGGTCAGCCAGGCGCCCAAGCTGTTCGGCATTTCCGGGCAGAGCACCGGGCCGTTGCGCGATACCGTGCAACTGTTCAATGCCCTGTTGGACGGCAAGGCCAACTGGCATGCCTTCGCCCTGGGGGCGGGTACGCTGGTGATCATTCTGCTGCTCAAACGCTGGGAGCGCTTGCCAGGCATCCTGATCGCCGTGGTGGCCGCGACCGTGGTCTCCGGGCTGATGGGGCTGGAGGCTGCCCACGCGGTGAAGGTGGTCGGCTCGCTGCCCCAGGGCTTGCCCGGGTTCGCGCTGCCGTTGATCGATTTCAATGACTTGGCCACCGTGGTCATCGGTGGCGCGGCGGTGGCGCTGGTGTCGTTCGCCGATACCAGCGTGCTGTCACGCACTTATGCCGCCAAGACCCGCTCCCAGGTCGATCCGAACCAAGAGATGGTCGGGCTGGGACTGGCCAATCTGGCCACCGGGCTTTTCCAGGGTATCCCGGTCAGCAGCAGTTCCTCGCGCACGCC
This sequence comes from Pseudomonas sp. NY15354, assembly GCF_048068075.1. Taxonomy (NCBI): domain Bacteria; kingdom Pseudomonadati; phylum Pseudomonadota; class Gammaproteobacteria; order Pseudomonadales; family Pseudomonadaceae; genus Pseudomonas; species Pseudomonas sp. NY15354. The sequence goes on along the minus strand of NZ_JBLUPV010000009.1, from coordinate 37,096 downwards.
GGTGGCCGAGGCCGCAGGCGCGCGCAGCCAACTGGCGGGTGTGTTCGGTGCCCTGGGTGTGGCTCTGTTGCTGCTGCTCGCGCCCGACCTGCTGCGCCACCTGCCGCAAAGCGCCCTGGCGGCGGTGGTGATCGCCGCGGCGCTCGGGCTGTTCGAGTTCAAGGACCTGGCGCGGATCTATCGCATCCAGCGCTGGGAGTTCTGGCTGTCCATCACCTGTTTTGTCGGGGTAGCGGTGTTCGGCGCGGTGCCGGGCATCGGCATCGCGGTGGTCATCGCGGTGATCGAGTTTCTCTGGGACGGCTGGCGCCCGCACTATGCGGTGCTGGGCCGGGTCGACGGCATCCGGGGCTACCATGATGTGTCCCGCTATCCCCACGCGCGCCGAGTGCCGGGGCTGGTGCTGTTTCGCTGGGATGCGCCGCTGTTCTTCGCCAATGCCGAACTGTTCCAGCGCTGCGTGCTGGAAGCCGTGGCAGGGGCGGGGGGCGAGGTGCGGCGGGTGGTGGTCGCGGCGGAGCCGGTGACCAGCGTGGACGTGACCTCCGCCGACATGCTCGTGGAACTGGAGCAAACCCTGCGCGAGGGCGGCGTGGAGCTGCATTTTGCCGAGGTCAAGGACCCGGTGAGAGACAAACTGCTGCGCCTTGAAGTACTGAGCCACATCGGCAGCGATATCTTCCAGCCCACGGTGGGCGCTGCCGTGGACACCTACCTGGAGGACCACGCCGTGGACTGGACGCCATGAGCGGCCAGCTCACTCACGGGTATCGATGCTCACCACCACCGACATTCCCGGGCGCAGCCGCTTGGCTTCTGGCTGGTCGGGATCGACGGTGATCCGCACCGGAATGCGCTGGGCGATCTTCACGAAGTTGCCGGTGGCGTTGTCGGCCTGCAGCAGGGCGAACTCGGAGCCGGTGGCCGGCGAGATCTGCTGCACCTGCCCCCGCAGTTTGAGGTGGTCGAGCGCATCGACGGTGAAGGTGACCGGCTGGCCGATGCGCACATGGGCCATTTGGGTTTCCTTCATGTTGGCGATGACCCACAGGGTGTCGGGGACCAGCGCCATCAGCTGGGCCCCTGAGTTGACGTAGGCGCCCAGGCGCGTGCCGATCTGCCCCAACTGACCGTCGCGCGGGGCAGTCACGCGGGTGTTGTCCAGGTCGATGCGGGCGAGCTCCACCGCGGCCTTGGCGTTTTCCACGGCCGCTTCCAGGGCCGCGCGGTTGACCACCACGGTGGCTTTGTCTTGTCGGGCGATTTCCAGTGCCGCCTTGGCCTGCTCCAGAGTGGCGACCGCGGCGGCGTGGCTGGCCCGGCTCAGGTCCAGCTCCCGGCGTGAGACCGAGCCATCGCTGACCAATGCCTGGTTGCGGCGCAGGTCGGCCTGGGCCTTGTCCGCTTGGGCGGTGGCATCCAGGATGGCGGCCTCGCGCTGGGTGATGGCCGCTTCGGCACTCTTGCGCTGTTGCAGGTTGTTGGCCAGTGCCGCCTGCTGCTGTTGCAACTGGGCGATGGACTGCGCCAGACGCTGGGTGTAGATGCGATCGTCCAGGCGCACCAGCAGGTCGCCACGTTTGACGAACTGGAAGTCATGCACCGGCACCTCGACGATGTAGCCGGCCAGTTGCGGGCCGATGATCGTCACCTGGCCGCGCACCAGGGCATTTTCGGTACTTTCGATGGCGCTGCTGAACGGCGGCAGGCGCCAGGCATAGAGCACCAGCAGGATGCCGGCCAGCGCCACACAGGCGAAGCTGAGCGAAGAAAGCAGACGCACACGGCGCGTGCGCGTCTGGTCGCCCGGCCCGCTGGGCGGTGCGGTGCCCTCCGGGGTTTCGGCGATGGCGGTGGTGGTCGTGGATTGGGTGGGCTGGGTCATCGGGTCGAAGCGCCGCTGGTGGTGTCGGGGGAGGCCACAGGTTGCGCCGCGCGGCGCAGCCAGTAGCTGCGAATCAGAATCCAGATCATGGTCGCCACGGCAATGGCGCCGATGAGCATGAACACATCGTTGTAGGCCAGGATGTTGGCCTCGCGGGTCGCCGCGCTGGCCAAAAGACGCGTGCCGATCTCGGTGCGCAGGGCGGGGTCGGCGATCAGTCCGGCGTACCCGCCGCCGCCGCCCTGGACCCTGGCGTTGACCAGCGGTTCGAGCGCGCTCAAGCGTTCGACCAGGTTGCTGGAGTGGAACTTCTCCCGCGCCGTCTGGAAGGTGCCCAGCAAGGCCGCGCCGATCAGCCCGCCGAGGTTGTTGCAGATCCCGAACATCACCGAGAAGCTCACCAGGTTGCGCGGGTTGGCGCGCACGTGACTGATGCCCAGGGCCATGGACGGGCCCAGGAAGAACGTGCTGCCGAAGGCCAGCAGGAACTGGCTCAGGTACATCTGCTCGGGCCGGGTCAGGTTGCTGGAGCTCGCATCCATGAAGGCCCCGGTGGCCATCGCCGCCAGGGAGATGAACAGCGGCGTGACCAGGTGCGCCGGGTTGATGGTCAGGGCGCTGGTCGCAAGGCCTGTGGCCGCGCCCAGCAGCATGATCCAGTACAGGCTGCGCATCTGCTCGCTGCCCATGTTCAGCGCCTGCAAAAAGCCCACTGCACCGGTGGATTGCTCAGAGGTGACCATGCGGATGAGCACCACGCACAAGGCCAGGCGCACCACTGCGCCGCTGCCCAGCCAGCGCGTCATCAGCAACGGGTTGATGCGGTTGTGCTCGATGGCAAGGCCCGAGCACACCAGGGCGATGGACGCGGCCAGGGCCACGCCGATCCAGGGCGCCTCCAGCCACCAGTCGATGCGCCCCAAGGAAAGTACGGCGCAGAGCAGGGCGGTGCCGCTGGCCATCAGCGAGAAGGTCAGAAAATCCAGGGGCTCGAAGGTCTTGAAGCGATCCCCAGGTGGCAACTTGAGTTGCAGGACGCAGCCCAGCGCGGCCAGCGCCAGGCCCAGCTCGAACATATAGAGGCCACGCCATTCGGCGATCTGCAACAGGTCTTCGGAAAACACCCGGGCCAGCGGCACCGCCAGTTGCGAGGCGCCCAGGCCCAGCACCATGGCCTTGAGCCGCCACTGCGCGGGGAAGGCCTGGATCATGTAGTAAAGGCCCAAGGAGCTCAGCGCCGCGCCGACCATGCCGTGGGCGGCGCGGACCGCGATGGCCGAGTTGAGGTCGTTGACGAACAGGTGGGCGAAAGTGACCAGGGCGTAGAGCACCAGGAAGACTTCGGTGAACGCGCGCAGGCCGAACTGCTGGCGAAACTTCACCAGCAGCAGGTTCATCGAGACGTTGGTCATCACGAACGCGGCGGGCAGCCAGGCCATCTCGGCGCTGGTCGCGCCCAAGGCGCCTTGCAGGAAGGACAGGTTGGCGGTGACCAGTGCATTGCCCAGGCCACCGGTGATCGCCACCAAAAGGCCCACCGCGCCATAGGCCAGGCGTTTGCCAGGGGCGTGCAGGGGCGTGGAGGGCGAACCAGGCAGACTGGGCTTTTCGTGGGGGAGCCACTGGCGTGGCGTGTACTTGTCCATTCGTGATGCAGCCCTTGGTCGCGTGGAAAAACTCTACGCGACTCGTGGTGGGAATGAAAATACCGGTGCCAAGCCTGTGGGGGCGCTTCGCACCCCATCGCAGGCTGTCGCAAGCTCAGACAGCCTGGATTGCCCCAGTTGAATCCAGAATCCAGTCGACCCCACACATTCGGGGTATGTTCCCGCTCAGCGATTGTCCCGATAGTACGTCCACCGGCTCATCCCGAGCAGTCACACGATGGAGTTGCTATGGGCAAGGCACTGAAGGTGATTGGCAGTCTGTTGCTGGCGTCCGCCGCCACGGTCACGTTGGCGGCGCAAGAGGACACCAGCAACACGCTGCGGTTGTACAACTGGACCGACTATATCGGTGAAACCACCCTGGCCGATTTTGAAAAGGCCACGGGCATCAAGGTGATCTACGACACCTTCGATGGCTACGAGACCGTGCAGACCAAGCTGTTGACCGGTCGCTCCGGCTACGATCTGGTCATGCTCAACGCTTCCTTGGTGCCGCCGCTGATCCAGGCGGGGGTGTTCCAACCCCTGGACAAGCGCCAGTTGCCCAGTTGGCACAACCTCGACGCCAAGGTAGTCAACGAGCTGCAAAGCTACGACCCAGGCTTGAAGTTCTCGGCGCCCTACACCTGGGGCAGCTCCGGGGTGACCTACAACGTCGAGAAGATCAAGGCGCGCATGCCCGATGCCCCGATCGGCTCGCTGGCCATGCTGTTCGACCCCAAGATCGTCTCGCGCTTCGCCGATTGCGGCGTCACCCTGATGGACGCACCCAGCGAAGTCATTCCCCTGGCCCTGCAATACCTGGGCAAGGACCCGCACAGCGCCGCACAGGCTGACCTGAAGGCCGCCGAAAAGCTGCTGATGGGCATCCGCCCCTACATCAAGAAGTTCGATTCGGTGAACTACCTCACCAGCCTGCCCAACGGGGACGTGTGCATGGCCCTGACCTGGTCCGGTGACTATGCCACCGCGCAGGCCCGCGCCGAGGAGGCGAAGAAGAACATCACCCTGGACTTCTTCATACCCAAGGAAGGCTCGCTGATCTGGTTCGACAACCTCTACCTGCCCAAGGACGCGCCCCACGTGGCCAATGCGCACCGTTTCATCGAGTTCCTGCTGCAGCCGCAGACCATGGCCAAGGTGACCAACTACATCCACTACGCCAACAGCAACGGCGCCGCCACGGCCCTGGTGCAGGCGGACATCCGTGACAACCCGGCGATCTACCCCGACGACGCCACCCGGGGTCGTCTGTTCGCACAAAAGACCCAGGCCCCAAGGGACATGCGCGCCATCACCCGCGTGTGGAGCACGGTCAAGACCGGTTACTGAGTTCTCTTTCTTCGTTTTCTGCCAAGGAGCTGCCCTTATGGCCATGCCCAGCAAAGCCTTCGCTTCGACACCTGCCCAGGACGCATTGGTGGAGGCCGACAAGGCCCACTACATGCACGGCTACCACATGTTCGACGAGCACCGGGAGCAAGGTGCGCTGAACATCGTGGCCGGCGAGGGCGCATACATCCGCGACACCGAGGGCAATCGCTTCCTCGATGCCGTAGGCGGCATGTGGTGCACCAACATTGGCCTGGGCCGCGAGGAAATGGCCCTGGCCATCGCCGACCAGGTGCGCAAACTGGCCTATTCCAACCCGTTCTCCGACATGGCCAACGATGTGGCCATCGAGCTGTGCCAGAAGCTCGCTGAACTGGCCCCCGGTGACCTGAACCACGTGTTCCTCACCACAGGCGGCTCGACGGCGGTGGACACCGCCTACCGGTTGATCCAGTACTACCAGAACTGCCGCGGCAAGCCGAACAAGAAGCACATCATCGCCCGCTACAACGCCTACCACGGCTCCACCACCCTGACCATGTCGATCGGCAACAAGGCCGCCGACCGGGTGCCGGAATTCGATTACGCGCACCCGTTGATTCACCACATCTCCAACCCCAACCCGTACCGTGCCCCGGATGACATGGACGAAGCCGAGTTCCTCGACTTCCTGGTGGCCGAGTTCGAGGACAAGATCCTCTCGCTGGGCCCGGACAACGTCGCGGCCTTCTTCGCCGAGCCGATCATGGGTTCGGGCGGGGTGATCATTCCGCCCAAGGGTTATCTGCAGCGCATGTGGCAGCTGTGCCAGACCTACGACATCCTGTTCGTCGCCGACGAAGTGGTAACGTCGTTCGGTCGCCTGGGCACCTTCTTTGCCAGCGAGCAGCTGTTCGGCGTGCAACCGGACATCATCACCACCGCCAAAGGCCTGACCTCGGCCTATCTGCCGCTGGGGGCGTGCATCTTCTCCGAGCGCATCTGGCAGGTGATCGCCGAGCCCGGCAATGGCCGCTGCTTCACCCATGGTTTTACCTACAGTGGTCACCCGGTGTGCTGCACCGCGGCGCTGAAGAACATCGAAATCATCGAGCGGGAGAACCTGCTGGCACACGTCAACGAGGTGGGCGGCTACCTGGAGCAGCGCCTGGCCACCCTGCGCGACCTGCCGCTGGTGGGGGATGTGCGCTGCCTGAAGCTGATGGCGTGTGTCGAGTTCGTCGCTGACAAAGCCAGCAAGGCGCTGTTCGACGACGTGGTGAACATCGGCGAGCGCATCCACCGCAAAGCCCAGGCCAAAGGGCTGCTGGTGCGGCCGATCATGCACCTGAACGTGATGTCGCCACCGTTGGTGATCACCCATGCCCAGGTCGACGAGATCGTCGAAATCCTGCGCCAGTGCATTCTCGACACCGCCCAGGAGCTGCGCAGCGAAGGGCTGTACCACGGCCAATGACTCACCTAGGGTCTGTATGAAAAGTCTTGAGACGAAGGTCAGGCAAGGCGAAAACAGCCGAGGAAGCGGAGTTTACGGGTTGTAAATGAGCATTCCGAGGCTGTTTTCAACGCAGCATCACCGAGTATCAAGGCTTTTCGTACAGAGCCTAAGACAGGCTGTGCGCGCACCTGCCCGGCAGGCTAGACTGCCGGGCATGACCCAGCCTACCCCCGATACGCCCATCACCCTGACTTTCCGCGCCCTGCAGCAGTGGCATGCAGCCTTGCAGCACGCCTTCGCCTACAGCGACACACCCGATGCCCTGGCCCATCTGGCCGCTGCCCTCGGCCAGCTGGTGTCGGTCGAGTCGATGATGATCAGCCTGGAATGCCGGGGTCGGGCACCGCGGTTGCTCTACCAGCAGGGCATCCCCGAATGCCACCGCGAGGCAGTGCTCAATCGGTACTTCGCCGCAGGCTACCTGCTCGACCCGTTCTGCCTGGCGGTGGAAAACGGGCTGGCCGAGGGCTTCTATCACCTGGCCGACATCGCACCGGACAACTTCTTCGACAGCGACTATTACAAAGCCTATTACCTGGGCACCGGTTGCAGCGAAGACAGCTACTTCATCGCCGACATCGCCCAGGACCGCAAGGTCTCCCTGAGCCTGTTCCAGGGCTGCAGCGGCACACGCCTGAGCGCTGCGCAACTGGACCTGCTGCGGGCAGTGGAGCCGATGGTGCGCGAACTGCTGGGGCGCTATGCGCGCGCGCACCTGTTGGAAGCCCCGCAGACCCCTGAGTCCGGCGGCCTGCAAGCGGCGTTCGACAGCTTCGGCTGCCAGGTGCTCACCGACCGGGAGCGCGAAGTGGCGCACATGATTCTGCGCGGGCACTCGGTCAAGTCCACGGCCATCGAACTGGGCATCTCACCGGAAACGGTGCGCATGCACCGCAAGAACCTTTACCTGAAGCTTGAGATCAACTCCCAATCCGAGCTGTTTGCCCGCTTCATCGACTGGTTGCGCCAGGGCTGATCCGCGCAGTCTCTTCAGCGGTGTTGGCGAGAAAGGCGTTGATCTGCTCGGCGGCGGCCTGTGGGTGTTCCCAGGCGAGGTTGTGACCGGCATCGGCGAAAGCGTGGAACCTGGCCTGAGGCAGGGCCTGACGTAGCGCGTTTTGGGCATTGGCATCGAACAGCGAATCCTGGCTGCCATGTAGGATCAGCACAGGGGCCTTGAGTTTGGGTAGGTCACGGCCGAATTCGGTAACCTGCAAGGCGTGCAGCACGCCACGCCAGACCTGCAAGGGCACGGCGGCGCTTTCTGCCCGCTCTCGGGCGATGAAGTCCGCATCGACCGGCAACGGGTTGGCGTACCACTCACGCATGAAGGGCGAGTCGGGGTCGATCGGCGCCTTGAGCGCGGCGATCTGGGTGGCCAGCCAACTGCCTTCCTGGCTGATCTGAGTGGTGGAGCCGGTACTCGATACCAGCACCACCTTGTCGACGCGCTCGGGGTATTGCTCGGCCAAGGTCTGGGCGAGGATGCTGCCCAGCGAGTGCCCCACCAGGCTGGCCTTGGCGATGCCCAGGCGGTCGAGCAGCAGGCGGATGTCATAGGCCATATCGTTCAACGCGTAGCAGCATTCGGGCGCGCTGCTGCGGCCATGGCCGCGCAGGTCGACGGCGATGATCCGGTAGCGCGCGTCCAGGTAAGGCAGGGTCAAGCTCCAGGAGCGGGCATTGTCGGTGAACCCATGCAGCAGCACCAAGGCCGGGCCTTTCGGATCGCCGGCCTCGTAATAGGCCAGGGTGGTGCCGTTGGGCAGCAAGGTCTGCTGCTTTTGGCTGGCGAAGCGTTGTTGATCGACCGGTTGTGGCTGGGCATGGCCTTGGGTGGTGAAGAAGGCCAGGGCCAGCAGCAGAGCAGGGGTCAGGCGCATCGTGTTGTCTCCGTTCTCCAGGGGGCTGGCCCGGACTATTGTTTTTCTTAAGGGGCGGGCCTGTTCCGATAACGACGAAAGCGCTGTCAATGCTCGCCAAACATACCTGTGGGCGACATGTGTCGTTTCTGGAATCGCGCTGCGCCTGCGTTCGGGCATTCAATGTGCTGCCGGGCATCTGTGTGGGAGCTTCTGTGTCTTCGCATCTCTATGACCCTGTCGATCACGACGCGCTGCGCGCCGCCTACCTCGAGGTCGCCGACCCGCCCTGCGGGCCGGACCCTGTGCTCGTGGGCATCATGGAGGGCTTTCCACCGCCTGCGGATAAACGCGTGGGGCGGCACAACTGGCTGGCCTATCCCTACAGCACCTGGGCGTTTCGCAATGTCAGCAAGTTGTTTCCCACCGAGGCGATCCGCCGCGAAGGCGCAGCCCCCGCAGCCCTGCGCCATACCCCCTGGCCCCTGGAAGACCTGGCCTTCGACAGCGTCTGTGGCCTGAGGGTGACCTTGGATATGCACCTGCGAGCCAGCCAGACCTGTGGCCTGCTGGTGATCCGTAACGGTGCGGTGGTCTTCGAACGCACCTACAACGGCCTGCAGGTGGGCGATCGCCATGCCTGGTTCTCGGTGAGCCAGGTGCTGGTCGGGCTGATTGTCGAGGAGCTGATCTACCGCGGCGCCCTGAGCCACGATTCCCAGGTGGCGCAGCTGATTCCCGACCTGGCTGGCACCGCCTACGCCAATGCCAGCGTTGGCCATTTGCTGGACATGGCGGTGGGCGTCGACTACCGCGAGGACTACACCGACCCGACCTCGCACGCTTCGCATTACACCTACGCCAGCGGGTTGATCCGCCCAGCTGACGGGCAGGTGTGCGCGCAGTCACTGCACAGCTACCTGCTGTCGCTGCGGCAGAACCGCGCCCACGGTGGATTCTTCCAGTACGTGACGGCCAACAGCGAGGTGCTGGGCTGGGTCGCCGAGGTGGTCACGGGGCTTGCGTTCCCACGGCTGGTGCAGCGGCTCTGGCGCAGCCTTGGGTGCGAGGATGACGGCTTGTACATCACCGATGCCTGGGGGCGGGGCATTACCGGGGCAGGCGTGTGTTCCACCCTGGCGGACCTGGGGCGCGTCGGCTTGCTGCTGGCGAACAAGGGGCGGCTGGATAATCGCCAGGTCCTGCCGGCGAAGCTCTTCGAGCGGATCCTGGGCAGCGCCGAACCTGCGTACTTGCGCGACAATTGCGATTACAGCCACTGGCTGCCGGGCGGCGCCTACAAAAGCCAGTTCTACGTGCTGGACAACCGCGCCCTGATGGGCAGCGGCATCCACGGCCAGTACCTGTATGCCGATACCCGCACGCAAACGGTAATCGTCAAGTTCTCCGCGAGCCGGGAGGCGGCGGGGCTGCTGGACATCGACACGGTGAGACTGTTGCGGCTGATCGCCGACCTGCAGGTCGCATGATGCGCTCGCCACTTGTGGGGGGTTGTCTTTCGTGGCTTGCATGGGTTTGTTCGCGGGTAAACCCGCCCCAACAAGTACCGCGGTGCTGCCGAGCGCACCGATGGGCCAGGTGGGGGCGGGCTTAGTCGCGAATGCGCCAGTGGCCTTGGTGGGCGGGGATCAGTTGCGATCCAGCCAGACGGTCTGCACGTTGCAGAACTCGCGCACGCCGAAGTGCGACAGCTCACGGCCGAATCCACTCTTCTTCACACCGCCGAAGGCCACGCGTGGGTCGGAGGCGCAATAGCCGTTGATGAACACGCCACCGGTGTCCAGGGCAGCGGTCATGCGCTCGGCCAGGGCGAGGTCGGCGGTGTAGATGGTCGAGGCCAGGCCGAACTCGCTGTCATTGGCCAGTTCCACTGCATGGTCGGCATCGCGGGCGGTGATGATCGCCGCGACTGGGCCGAACAGCTCCTGCTTGAAGGCGGTCATTTCGGGGGTGACATCACCGAACACGGTGGGCTCGTAGTAGTTGCCCACGCCTTCGGCCTTGTTGCCGCCGAGCAGCAGGGTGGCGCCTTCGGCGAGGGTGGCCTGGACTTGGCCGTCGAGCTCATCGCGCAGGTCGAAGCGGGCCATGGGGCCGATGTAGGTGTCGTCGTGCAGCGGGTTGCCCATTTTCAGTTCGCGGGTAGCCTCGACGAACTTGCGGGTGAACGCCTCGACGACGCCTTGCTCGACGATCATGCGCTTGGCGGCGGCGCAGACCTGGCCGGTGTTCTGGTAACGGCCGATCACGGCCGCCTTGACCGCCGCGTCCAAGTCAGCGTCGGCAAGGACGATGAACGGGTCCGAGCCGCCCAGTTCCAACACGCATTTTTTCAGCGCCGCGCCTGCCTGGGCGCCGATGGCCATGCCGGCCCGCACGCTGCCGGTGAGGGTGACGGCGGCGATGCGTGGGTCATTGATGGCTCGGGTGACGCCCTCTGGGGTGACGTTGATCACTTCGAACACGCCTTCGGGCAGCCCGGCCTGTTTGAAGGCGTCGAGCAGCAGGTAGGCGCTGCCCATCACGTTCGGGGCATGTTTGAGGACATAGGTGTTGCCGGCCAGCAGAGCGGGCACGGCGCCACGCAGGACCTGCCAGATCGGGAAGTTCCACGGCATCACCGCCAGGATCGGGCCCATCGGACGGTACTCGATGCGGGCTTTCTCGATCTGGGTCGGCTCCGGCGCAAGCATGGCCGGGCCGTGCTCGGCGTACCACTGGCACAGGCCGATGCACTTGCTCACTTCACCACGGGCCTGGGTGATCGGCTTGCCGATCTCGCGGGTGATCATCTGGGCGAAGGCTTCGTGGTTGGCTTGCAGGGCGCCTGCCAGGGCGAGCAGGTATTCGCTGCGCTGACCCAGCGACACCTGGCGCCACTGGCCAAAGCCTTGCTTGGCGCGTTGCAGCGCCGCTTCCAGTGCGGCGTCGGTGTCGAAGGCGTAATGGCCGATCCGCTCGCCGCTGTGCGGGTCGACGGAAATGGCATGGGTCAGGCTGCTGATCTCGCTCATGGCGGGTTCCTCGTTGTTGTATCCGACTGAGGCCCAGACTAGTGGTGTGCGGTTTTAATGAAAACTGAATAATAATGAGCGAAACATTCACGAATGGAGAAAGACCGTGGACCTGGTGCAACTGGAAATCTTCAAGGCCGTGGCCGAGCACGGCAGCATCAGTGCTGCCGCGCAGCAGATCCATCGCGTCCCATCCAATCTGACCACGCGCATCAAGCAACTGGAGGAGGACCTGGGCGTCGAGCTGTTCATCCGGGAAAAAAGCCGGCTGCGCCTGTCGCCGGCGGGTTGGAACTTTCTCGAGTACACCCGGCGCATCCTCGACCTGGTGCATGAGGCGCGTCTGACCGTGGCCGGCGAGGATCCCCAGGGCACCTTCGCCCTGGGGTCGCTGGAAAGCACGGCGGCGGTGCGCATTCCCGGCCTGCTGGCGGCCTACAACCAGCGTTTTCCCAAGGTCGACCTGGACCTGTCCACCGGCCCGTCGGGCACCATGCTCGAAGGCGTGCTGTCCGGGCGCCTGGTGGCGGCATTCGTCGACGGGCCGGTGCTCCATCCCACCCTTGAAGGCATGCCGGTATTCGAGGAAGAGATGGTCATCATCGCGCCGCTCAACCATGCCCCGGTGGGGCGCGCCCGCGATGTGAACGGGGAGAGCATCTATGCCTTCCGGGCTAACTGCTCCTATCGCCATCATTTCGAAAACTGGTTTGTCCAGGACCAGGCAGTGCCGGGCAAGATCCATGAGATGGAGTCCTACCACGGCATGCTGGCCTGCGTGAGCGCCGGTGCCGGCCTGGCCTTGATGCCACGCAGCATGCTCGACAGCATGCCAGGCTGCAGCACGGTGAGCGTCTGGCCGTTGTCGGAGGACTTTCGCTACCTCAAGACCTGGCTGGTGTGGCGCCGGGGCACGGTCTCGCGCAGCCTGAGCATGTTCGTCAAGCTGCTGGAGGAGCGGCGCACGGCCTGACCGACGGCCGCCCCGGCCCCGAACACCCCTGGTGATGCGGCGTCGAACATTGTGTAGACCATCCCCTCGAAGGGAGGAATGCACCATGCGCAAACACCATTACGGGCTGTGCGCCGCCTTGCTGGTGGCCTTGGCCTTGCCTTGGACCCTCGCCGCTGCGGCCGACCTGAACGCACCGATCGATCCGCAGGCCGTCCAGTTGCAACCGCAGGAGCAGAACGGCGTGCGTTACCTGCAAGGCGGAATCGGCCAGGATGAAGCCAATGCCTTGCGTCGCACCACCGGCTACGACCTGCACGTCACCTTGTCCGTCGGCGCGGACGACAAGTTCCAGAGTGGCGCCACGGTGGATATCCAGAACGCCCAAGGCCAGCCGGTGCTGGCGTTGCAGGATGTCGGCCCACTGTTGTTCGTGCAATTACCGCCAGGGCAGTACCGGGTCACCGGCAATGCCGATGGGCAGACCGTGCAGCAACAGGTGACGGTGAGCGGCAAATCCCCCGCCAATGTGAGCCTTCACTGGCAGTGAAGTGCCCTTGAATACGCCGGAATACATTTGTACTCCGGCGGGAATCAGCCTACAGGCCTGATCGTGGCTTCCTGCAGGAGGGCGCGATCGGGCCTATATTTTTTGAACGATCCTGATTCCGCGTCCTTCTGATATTTCAGCAGAGCGCCTGCCGGAGCATGGCCATGAACCTGGAAACTCAGTTGAAATCGCTGGATGAATGCGGCTACGTGCTGATTCCAGGCGTTCTGGAGCCGCTGCGCATTGCCCTGCTGCGTTGCGCCATCGATGAGTTGCAGCCGCTTCATTGGGACTACCAAGGGCTGTTGGAGCACTACAAATGTGTGTTCAACCGCAATCCGCTGTGGTTGTCGTTCCTGGATCTTCCGCCATTGATCAATCTGGCCGAGGCCGTGCTGGGGAACGACTGCCATGTGATCGGCCAGACAGCCTGGCGCAGTCACCCCGGTTACCCGGGCATGGGGCTGCACCTGGATTACCTGCCTATGGAGTTGCCGGACTGGATCCGCGGCCGGGAAGACTACAGCCAGCCGATCCAGGTCCTCACCGCCCAGTTGTACTTGTGCGATATCGATGAATCTGTCGGCCCGACCCGGATCGTGCCGGGTAGCCACTTCGCCGGCCGCCCACCCCAGGAGGGGGAGGACAGCTGGCAGGGGCAGGGCGTCAGGGCGGTACTCTGTCATGCCGGTGATGCGCTGGTGTTTCGCAGTGACCTGTGGCATGGCGGCGGCGCCAACCACAGCGCGGGCAACAAGCGCGACATGCTGCAAGTGCACTATGGCCGGCGCATGGTCGCGCAGAAGTTTTCGCCCTATCTGGCCTGGCACTTCAACCCTGATGTGCTGGAAGAAGCGACGCCCCGGCAGCGGCGTTTGTTGGGTGAACACGAGGAGTCGGTGTATGACTGAGGGGCCTGCCGACAGTCGCTGCGCGAGGCAAATTAGTCGGCATGTTTAAGGTATTTCTGAGGGACCTTTTGGCGCTGCGATATAAAAATTCCGCGCGGCGCCCTCGATTATTTACAAATGTGCAACAGAGTGTTTTATCCAGGGATGGCAAACAGCCTTTCAACTTTTTGTTTGATTGGCCGATAATCCAAAAAGTATTACGTCTTGTAACGTGGTTGGATGCACCCGATTCAGGACACTAAGAAAGAGGGGCAAAAGCCCCCCATTTGGAGTCAAGCCGGCAGAGAGTGCGCTGGCTTGTCCGTGAAGACCATCAGGAGATTCATAGATGAAAACCCGTCTCGCCGCTTCGCTGGCTGCCGCCGTCCTGGCTTTCGCCGGCGCCAACCTGGCCCAGGCCGCACAAGTGTCCGGCGCCGTTGGTGCCACCGGCCAAGGCGACATGACCTACCGTATCGGCCTTTCGTTCGACTGGGACAAGAAGTGGTTCGAAAGCAATACCGGCCACCTGACCGGTTACTGGGATGCGGCCTACACCTATTGGGAAGGCGGCGAAGCCAGCGGGGCGCACTCGCTGTCGTTCAGCCCGGTGTTCGTCTATGAGTTCAGCGGTTTTACCTATACGCCGTTCATTGAAGCCGGTATTGGTCTTGCTGCGTTCTCCAAGACCGATGTGGGCGATCAGCGCCTGGGCTCTTCGGTCAACTTCGAAGACCGCATCGGCTTTGGCTTGAAGTTGCCGGCCGAACAGAAGATCGGCGTGCGCGCGATGCACTATTCCAACGCCGGCCTCAAGCAGCCGAACGACGGCATCGAGTCCTACTCGCTGTACTACAGCAAGGGCTTCTGACACCCATCGAGCAGTAGCGCGCCTGTAGGAGCGCTACGTGTTGCCTGGCTCCGGCTGCGCCGGTGTTCGCGGGTAAACCCGCTCCTACAGGGGATCACCGCCATCTTGTAGGAACGGGCTTGTCCCGCGAATAGGCCAGCGCAGGCAACGCAAGACCACGGCTTTTGCACGCCTGCAACGTCTCTGCATGTCAGCGCACCGCCTTGATCGCCAGCACATTGCACAACGGATGCTCCACCACATGGGCGGTGGTGCCGCCGAGGAAGGTCTGCATCGCATCGTGACGATGGCTGCCCATGACGATCACGTCGGCCCGGCTGTGGCTGACGAATTCGGCAATCGCGCGAATGGCCGGCCCTTCGAGAAAATGCCGACGCTCAAGGTCGATCTGATGGTGATCGCCCAGACGGTTGAACGCCGCCCGCTGGGCCGTGCGTACGCTGCCGTCGAAGCCTGGCATGGTCACGGTACCGGCGCCGAAGTCGGCGATATGGGTCTTGGCCGCGTCGCACACGTGCAACAGGTGCAGCTCGGCGTTGCACTGAAGGGCCAGGGCATGGGCGCAGTGGATGACCTGCTCGTCCAAGTGCTCGCCGGCGCCATGGCAGTTGAGATCGACCGCCGCGGCGATCTGCCGGGGCAGGGGCAGGCGGATGTCGCTGACCAGGTGCACGGCCACAGGGCTGTCCTTGAGTAACTGCCAGTCCAGTGGCGTCACCAGCAGGCGTTTGAGCACGGGTTCGTGCTGCACGTCCTTGATCAGCAGGTCGCAACCCAGGCGCTCCACCTGCTCCAGCACGCTGCCCAGCGGGTCGCGGGTCAGCAGCAACTCGGTGGAGACATCCAGCCCGGCGTTGCGCAACTGCTCGACTTCATCGGCCAGCCACTGGCGGTTGTGCTCGAGCAGCCGTTCACGCTCGCGGCTGTCGCTCATCAGGCCAAAGGTGTCGACATCGTCAACGAACACGTTGATATCCAGCAAGGCACCGCTGGATTCGGCCAGCGCCGCGGCCCGTTGCAGGGCAGGTGTATGGCGCATCTGGGGACCGAGCATCACGAACAATCGCTTGAACTGGCTCATCTCATACCTCCACGTGTGGCAGCCCCCCAAACCGCCCGTGCCGGTTTACGCGCCAAGCGGCGCCCAAGTTCCTTTCTCAGTCTAGACCCTGGTGGCTGATGGGCCCGCGCCAATGCCTCCAGCGCGCGGTGACTGGGGTATGATGCGAGCCTTTTCTCCTACATCGAGGCCCGATCCATGTCCCTGAGCGTTGAACAGATTGGCGAATTCCGCGCCTTCGCCGAGCAGTTGGCCGATGCCGCCGCTGCGGCGATCAAGCCGTATTTCCGTGCAAGCCTGGACGTCGAGGACAAGGGCGGGCGCCTGTACGACCCGGTGACCGTGGCCGATAAGGCCGCCGAAGAGGCCATGCGTGAGCAGATCCAGGCGCGCTACCCGGCCCACGGCATTCTCGGGGAAGAACAAGGCGTGGCCGCAGGCAGCAGCCCGTTGACCTGGGTGTTGGACCCGATCGACGGCACCCGCGCGTTCATCACCGGCCTGCCGCTGTGGGGCACGCTGATCGCCCTGAACGACGGCGAACGTCCGGTGGTGGGCGTGATGAACCAGCCGTTCACACGCGAGCGCTTCGTCGGCACCCCAGAGGGTGCCTGGCGCAGTGGCACGCCACTCAAGACCCGCGCCTGCGCCGATCTGGCTTCGGCAACGTTGATGTGCACCACCCCAGACATGTTCGATACCGCCGAGCGCAAGGCGGCCTTCGAGGCGGTGGCCGGCAAGGCGCGACTGATGCGTTATGGCGGCGACTGCTACGCCTACTGCATGCTGGCATCGGGGTTTGTCGATGTGATCGTCGAAGCCAGCCTGCAGCCCTATGACGTACAGGCGCTGATGCCGATCATCGAAGGCGCAGGCGGTGTGATCACGGCCTGGGACGGCAGCTCGGCACAGAATGGCGGGTGCGTGGTGGCCTGTGGCGATCCGGCGCTGCATGCGCAGGTGATCGAGATGCTGCGTCACGCCATGTGATCGCTTGGTGGGTAAACCCGCTCCTACTTGGTTCTGCGGTGCTTCCAACAACACCGCTGTACCGGTGGGAGCGGGTTCACCTGCGAACAGGCCGGTGCAAGCAACACAAGGCCGTTGTTCGCTCAAGCGTTTCGCTTGCCCACCGCACTTTTCTCCATTCGCACGCTCTATCAATGGCCAGGCTGAGCCGATGCCCGACCCAGCCGTTGATTCCAGACCCCGGTGCCGATGGTTGTTTCACTGCCCAGACTTTTATCCCGCCTGCTCCTGGCTGGCGCCCTGACGGCCCTGTGCGCCTGCACCCAGGAGCAGGGGCGCGATGTCCTCACCCAGCTCGGTGACGGCAAGCCCAGCGAGCTGTTCCAGACCAGCGTCGACCGCATGGCGACGATTGCCATGCGTGACAACCTGCAGAGCCTGTACCTGCTGATGAACAAGCTCTACCAGCGCAATCCCAACCAGTGGAAGCAATCGGGCTACCTCGACGCCGCTACCGCCGAGCGCCAGATCCGCCTGGCCATCGAGCAGCGCCAACCCTTGGCACAGCTTGGCAATCGGCGCGACCTGGCGGCCTTGAGCTACGCCTTGAGCCCGGAATTTCGCGGCGACCGTGTCGGCGCCTTCATCTACGCCATTGGCAGCATGCTGATCACCGCTCATGGCGGGCGCACCGAGTTCTACATGACCGACACCATCGATCCGCTGTTCGTCAACAACGCCGCCCGCAACATCGAGAAGGCCACCTGGATGCTGAGCCAGCGCCAGGACGCCAATGGCGTATTGTTGCTGTTTTCCAATGAAATCTCCGAAGAGGGCAGCAACCTGAGCTTTGCCGTGGAGTTCGGCAAGATCGTCGCGCGGTTGGACCTGTTGGCCCAGATGCTTGACGAACGCTACCGGCGGATCGGTCTGAACTATGCGCAAAGCCTGCTGTTGCTGAACTTCCTGCCGGTGCAGTAGCCGGCGTTGTGAAGTCGACAAGGGTTGGCAACCTTCAGGGGGCGGGTTTACCCGCGAAGCGCTGTCCGATAACCGAACACGTCTCGCTTTCGGGGCGTTCGCTATCCGCACGGCGTTTGCTTTGGTCGCATTGCCTAAGGTCCGGCTTTTTGGTTATGTGTCGCGAACGATACGCCGATGGTCGCCTGCCCACATACACCCTCCATCGGCTCGATAGACTGACCGTGAACGACCGCAACCACTGGCCCCAGTGCCCGTAGGACGCGGCGACCAGAACAATAACGAAGCCGAGTGCCTTGCCTATGGAAAGCCGCCTGTTGAGCGAGCGCAGCAGCGTGTTTCATCGCGCTGACCCTTATGTCGTGTCCGACTACGTCAACCGGCATGTGGGCCAGCATTGCATCGGCTTGTCCCGCACCACCCATCCCCAATCCAGCCTCAGCCACCGCAAGATGGCCGAACTGGACCTGTGCCGCATCAGCTACGGCGGCAGCGTGCGGGTCACATCGCCTGCGCTGGAGACCATCTATCACCTGCAGATCCTGCTCAACGGCAACTGCCTGTGGCGTGGGCATCAGCGCGAGCATTACCTGGTGCCAGGCGAGCTGTTGTTGATCAACCCGGATGAACCAGTGGACCTGACCTATTCGGAGGACTGCGAGAAGTTCATCCTCAAGGTGCCCACCCACCTGCTCGACTCGATCTGCGACGAGCAGCGCTGGCACCGGCCCAGCGGCGGGGTGCGTTTCCTGCGCAATCACTATCGGCTGGAGGAACTCGATGGCTTCGTCAACCTGCTGTCGATGGTGTGCCATGAGGCCGAGGTGAGCGATTCGCTGCCCAGGGTGCAGGGCCATTACAGCCAGATCGTCGCCAGCAAGCTGCTGACGCTGATGAGCACCAATGTCCAGCGCGAACCCCTGGGCGCGGCGGGGGCGAGCCTGGAGCGCATCCTCGAGCACATCGATCGCCACCTCAAGCTCGAGCTCACCGCCGAAGGGCTGGCCGAGCAGGCCTGCATGAGCGTGCGCTCGCTGTATGCGTTGTTCGACCGCCACCTGGGCACCACGCCCAAGCAGTACATCCGTCAACGCAAGCTTGAGCAGGTCCATGCCTGCCTGCGCGATGCCAGCTGTTCGGTACGCAATGTCACGGAGCTGGCGATGGACTATGGGTTCCTGCACCTCGGTCGCTTCTCTGAGCACTACCGGCAACGCTTCGGCGAGCTGCCGTCCGAGACCCTCAAGCGCCGCAACTGACCCCCGCTCGCGGGCTTGCCCGCGATTGCGCACGCCCGTACAGACAACGCGCCGATCTGCCTGCACAAAGTGGATAGCACTCTGCACGATCCGGATATTGCCCCCGCCGCCCAATCCCTAACCTGACCTGGCCTGAACAATAACAATGGAGACCCTGGCCATGTCCCTGGGATTCGACTACCTCAATGCCATGCTCGAGGACGATCGGGAAAAAGGTGTCTACCGCTGCAAGCGGGAGATGTTCACCGACCCGCGCCTGTTCGACCTGGAGATGAAACACATCTTCGAGGGCAACTGGATCTACCTGGCCCACGAAAGCCAGATCCCCGAGAAAAACGACTTCCTCACCCTGACCATGGGGCGCCAGCCGATCTTCATCGCGCGCAACAAGGACGGTGAGCTCAATGCCTTCCTCAATGCCTGCAGCCACCGCGGTGCCATGCTCTGCCGCCACAAGCGCGGCAACCGCTCAAGCTACACCTGTCCGTTCCACGGCTGGACCTTCAACAACAGCGGCAAGCTGCTCAAGGTCAAGGACCCGGCCAACGCCGGCTACCCCGACAGCTTCAACTGCGACGGCTCCCACGACCTGACCAAGGTCGCCCGCTTCGAGTCCTACCGCGGCTTTCTGTTCGGCAGCCTCAGCGCGGATGTCAAACCGCTGCGCGAGCACCTGGGCGAGTCGGCCAAGATCATCGACATGATCGTCGACCAGTCCCCCGAGGGCCTGGAAGTGCTGCGCGGTTCGAGCTCGTACATCTACGAAGGCAACTGGAAGCTCACTGCCGAGAACGGCGCCGACGGCTACCACGTCAGCTCCGTGCACTGGAACTACGCCGCCACCCAGAACCAGCGCAAGCAGCGCGAGGCCGGCGACGAGATCAAGACCATGAGCGCCGGCGCCTGGGCCAAGCAGGGTGGGGGCTTCTATTCCTTCGACCACGGCCACCTGCTGCTGTGGACCCGCTGGGCCAACCCCGAGGACCGTCCGGCCTACGAGCGCCGCGAGCAACTGGCCGCCGATTTCGGCCAGGCCCGCGCCGACTGGATGATCGAGAACTCGCGCAACCTGTGCCTGTACCCCAACGTGTACCTGATGGACCAGTTCAGCTCGCAGATCCGCGTGGCCCGGCCGATCTCGGTGAACAAGACCGAGATCACCATCTACTGCATCGCGCCCAAGGGCGAGAGCGCCGAGGCCAGGGCCAAGCGCATCCGCCAGTACGAGGACTTCTTCAACGTCAGTGGCATGGCCACCCCGGACGACCTGGAGGAGTTCCGCTCCTGCCAGACTGGCTACGGCGCCGGCACCGGCTGGAATGACATGTCCCGCGGCGCGGCCCACTGGGTCGAAGGTGCCGACGAGGCGGCCAAGGAGATCGAACTGCAACCGCTGCTCTCAGGCGTGCGCACCGAGGACGAAGGCCTGTTCGTGCTGCAGCACAAGTACTGGCAGGACACCATGCTCAAAGCGTTGGAGCAGGAACAGCGACTGATCCCCGTGGAGGCTGTGCAATGAGCATTTACGAGACCGTGCGCGACTTCCTCTACCGCGAGGCGCGCTACCTGGATGACGCCCAGTGGGACCAATGGCTGGAGCTGTACGCCGCCGATGCGACCTTCTGGATGCCCTCCTGGGACGATGACGACACGCTCACCGAAGACCCGCAGAGTGAGATCTCGCTGATCTGGTATGGCAACCGTGGCGGTCTGGAGGACCGGGTGTTCCGCATCAAGACCGAGCGCTCCAGCGCCACGGTGCCGGACACCCGCACCTCGCACAACCTCAGCAACATCGAGATCGTCGAGCAGGGCGATGGCCAGTGCCAGGTGCGTTTCAACTGGCACACCTTGAGCTTTCGCTACAAGACCACCGACAGCTACTTCGGCACCAGCTTCTACACCCTCGATCTGCGCGGTGAACAGCCGCTGATCCTGGCCAAGAAGGTGGTCCTGAAGAACGACTACGTCCGCCAGGTCATCGACATCTACCACATCTGATTCCAGGTCACGGCGAGGGCTGCTCGGGGTGCCGCAAGGCGCGCCGCGGCCAGGCTCGCCCCGGAGGTACGCCATGAGCTTCCAGATCGCACTGAATTTCGAAGACGGGGTCACCCGTTTCATCCAGGCCGACGGCCACGAGAGCGTCGCCGATGCCGCCTACCGCCAAGGCATCAACATCCCGCTGGACTGCCGCGACGGCGCCTGCGGCACCTGCAAATGCCAGGCCGAGGCCGGGCGTTACGATTTGGGCGACAACTTCATCGAAGACGCCCTGAACGAAGACGAGATCGCCCAAGGGTTCGTCCTGACCTGCCAGATGCGCGCGCTGAGCGATTGCGTGGTTCGCATCCCGGCCTCCTCGCAGCTGTGCAAGACCGAGCAGGCCAGTTTCGAGGCGGCCATCAGCGATGTGCGCCAGTTGTCCGAAAGCACCATCGCCTTGTCGATCAAGGGCGAGGCGTTGAATCGCCTGGCGTTCCTGCCGGGGCAGTACGTCAACCTCAAGGTGCCGGGCAGCGAACAGACCCGCGCCTATTCGTTCAGCTCGCTGCAGAAGGACGGCGAGGTCAGCTTCCTGATCCGCAACGTGCCGGGCGGCCTGATGAGCAGTTTCCTCACCCGCCTGGCCAAGGCGGGTGACCAGATGACCCTGGCCGGTCCGCTGGGCAGCTTCTACCTGCGGGCGATCCAGCGGCCCCTGTTGCTGCTGGCCGGCGGCACAGGCCTGGCGCCCTTCACCGCGATGCTGGAAAAGGTCGCCGAGCAGGGCAGCGAGCATCCGCTGCACCTGATCTACGGGGTCACCAACGACTTCGATCTGGTCGAGCTGGACCGCCTGCAGGCCCTGGCCGCGCGGATTCCCAACTTCACCTTCAGCGCTTGCGTGGCCAACCCCGACAGCCAGTACCCGCACAAGGGCTATGTGACCCAGCACATCGAACCACGCCACCTCAATGACGGCGACGTGGACGTCTACCTGTGCGGCCCGCCCCCGATGGTCGAGGCGGTCAGCCAGTACATCCGCGAACAAGGCATCACCCCGGCGAACTTCTACTACGAGAAATTCGCCGCGGCGGCGGCCTGAGGTTTCACGGGGCTGCCCGCATCGTGCGGGTGAGGGCGGCCTCTTTTTATTGCGTACGCGAACGCTGTGGGCGCGGGTTCACCCGCGAAGCAAGCAACGCGGTGTATGGCACCGGCTGTGCCGGTGTTCGCGGGTAAACCCGCTCCCACAGGGACGGCGGGCAACTGGAGAATCGCTGATGAACAACAGATTCCAAGGCAAGGTCGCCCTGGTCACCGGCGCCGCCCAAGGCATCGGCCGTGGTGTGTGCTGGCGGCTCAAGGCCGAAGGCGCCCAGGTGGTGGCGGTGGACCGCTCCGAGCTGGTCCACGAGCTGGCCGGGGAGGGGGTGCTGACCCTGATCGCGAACCTTGAGCAACACACCGACTGCGCCCAGGTGATGGCACAGGCGGTCGCGACCTTCGGCCGCCTCGACATCCTGATCAACAACGTCGGCGGGACCATCTGGGCCAAGCCGTTCGAACACTACGACGTCGAGCAGATCGAGGCCGAAGTGCGTCGCTCGCTGTTCCCGACTCTGTGGTGCTGCCACGCGGCGCTGCCCTACATGCTCGAGCGCGGCAGCGGCGCCATCGTCAACGTCTCGTCCATCGCCACCCGTGGCGTCAACCGCGTGCCCTACGGCGCGGCCAAGGGCGGGGTCAACGCGCTGACCGCCTGCCTGGCCTTCGAAACCGCCGGACGCGGTGTACGCGTCAATGCCACCGCGCCGGGCGGCACCGAAGCGCCACCGCGGCGCATCCCGCGCAACAGCGCTGAGCAGAGCGAGCAGGAAAAGACCTGGTACCAGCAGATCGTCGACCAGACCCTTTCCAGCAGCCTGATGAAGCGCTACGGGACCATCGACGAGCAGGTCGGCGCGATCCTCTTCCTGGCCTCCGACGAGGCCTCCTACATCACCGGCGTCACGTTGCCGGTCGGTGGTGGCGACCTCGGCTGAGGCCGCCTGCGGCAAGGTTTTCTTCACACAACAAAAACAACAGAGATAGATGCCATGCGAACCCTCGACGTCCAAGCGATCATCGACAATGCCCGCTTCACGCCCTTTCACTGGATGGTCATGGCCTGGTGCGGCCTGCTGCTGATCTTCGACGGCTATGACCTGTTCATCTATGGCGTGGTCCTGCCCGTCATCATGAAAGCGTGGGGGCTCACCCCGTTACAGGCCGGTGCCCTGGGCAGCTATGCGCTGTTCGGCATGATGTTCGGCGCCCTGGCGTTCGGCAGCCTGGCTGACCGTATCGGCCGCAAGAAGGGCATTGCCCTGTGCTTTGCGCTGTTTTCCGGAGCGACCATCCTCAATGGCTTTGCCACCAGCCCCGGCGAGTTCGGCGTCTACCGCTTCATCGCCGGGCTCGGCTGTGGCGGCTTGATGCCCAATGCCGTGGCGCTGATGAACGAATACGCGCCCAAGCGCCTGCGCAGCACTTTGGTGGCGATCATGTTCAGCGGGTATTCCCTGGGCGGCATGCTCTCGGCGGGTGTCGGCATCTACCTGCTGCCGCGCTTTGGCTGGGAGTCGATGTTCTTTGCCGCGGCGCTGCCGCTGCTGCTGTTGCCGGTGATTCTCTACTACCTGCCGGAGTCCATCGGTTTTCTGGTGCGCCAGGGCCGCGTCAAGGAGGCCGGCGCGTTGCTCAAGCGTCTGGATCCAGAGTGCGACGTGCAGGCGGACGATGTGCTGCAGGTCGTGGAGCGCAAGGCCAAGGGCGCCTCGGTGTCGGCGTTGTTTCGCGAGGGCCTGGCGGTGCGCACCCTGGCACTGTGGCTGGCGTTCTTCTGCTGCCTGCTGATGGTGTACGCACTCAGTTCCTGGCTGCCGAAGCTGATGGCCAATGCCGGCTACAGCCTGGGCTCGAGCCTGTCGTTCCTGCTGGCGTTGAACTTTGGCGGCATGGCCGGAGCGATCTTCGGCGGCTGGCTGGGGGACCGCTACAACCTGGTCAAGGTCAAGGTGGCGTTCTTCCTGGCTGCGGCCCTGTCGATCAGCCTTCTGGGCGTGAACAGCCCGATGCCGGTGCTCTATGGGCTGATCTTCATCGCCGGCGCCACCACCATCGGTACACAGATCCTGCTGTATGCCGGCGCCGCCCAGCTGTACGGCCTGTCGGTGCGCTCCACAGGGTTGGGCTGGGCGTCGGGTATCGGCCGCAATGGCGCCATCGTCGGCCCGCTGCTGGGCGGTGCGCTGATGGGCATCAACCTGCCGCTGCAACTGAACTTCATCGCTTTTGCCATTCCTGGAGCCATTGCCGCGCTGGCCATGGCCGTGCACCTGGCCAGTGGCCGGCGCCACGGCCTGGCCGCGCCTGCCCAGGCCTGACCGTTCACTGACGCAACTGGAGGCCTTGCATGACAAGCCCGACTATCGACCGGCTGGAGGCGATCATCGTCGACCTGCCGACCATCCGCCCGCACAAGCTGGCGATGCACACCATGCAGCAGCAAACCCTGGTGATCCTGCGCCTGCGTTGCAGCGACGGGGTGGAGGGCGTCGGCGAGGCCACCACCATCGGCGGGCTGGCCTACGGCTATGAAAGCCCCGAGGGCATCAAGGCCAACATCGACGCGCACCTGGCGCCCGCGTTGATCGGCCTGCCGGCGGACAACATCAATGCCGCCATGCTCAAGCTCGACAAACTGGCCAAGGGCAACACCTTCGCCAAGTCCGGCATCGAGAGCGCGCTGCTCGACGCTCAGGGTAAACGCCTGGGTCTGCCGGTCAGCGAACTGCTCGGCGGGCGGGTGCGTGACAGCCTGGAAGTGGCCTGGACCCTGGCCAGCGGCGACACCGCCCGCGACATCGCCGAGGCCGAGCACATGCTCGAGGTGCGTCGCCACCGGGTGTTCAAGCTCAAGATCGGTGCCAACCCAGTGGAGCAAGACCTCAAGCACGTGGTGGCGATCAAGCGTGAACTGGGCGATCGGGCCAGCGTACGGGTGGACGTCAACCAGTACTGGGACGAGTCCCAGGCTATCCGCGCCTGCCAGGTGCTGGGCGACAACGGCATCGACCTGATCGAGCAGCCGATCTCGCGCATCAACCGCGCCGGGCAGGTCCGCCTGAACCAGCGCAGCCCGGCGCCGATCATGGCCGACGAGTCGATCGAGAGCGTCGAGGACGCCTTCAGCCTGGCCGCCGACGGCGCCGCCAGCATCTTCGCCCTGAAGATCGCCAAGAACGGTGGCCCCCGCGCCGTGCTGCGCACCGCGCAGATTGCCGAGGCCGCCGGCATCGCCCTGTACGGCGGGACCATGCTCGAAGGCTCGATCGGCACCCTGGCCTCGGCCCACGCCTTCCTGACCTTGCGCCAGCTGACCTGGGGCACCGAGCTGTTCGGGCCGTTGCTGCTGACCGAAGAGATCGTGACCCAAGCGCCGGAGTACCGCGACTTCCAGTTGCATGTGCCACGCACGCCGGGCCTGGGCCTGACGCTGGACGAAGCCCGCCTGGCGCGTTTCGCCCGCCGCTGAAGGCGCACACAACCCTATGGATGGCACCGGCTGTGCCGGTGTACGCGGCTAAAGCCGCGCCTACAACGACTTAACCAGACTCGAGGAGAACCCCATGCTGTTCCACGTAAAGATGACCGTGAAGCTGCCGGTCGACATGGACCCGGCCAAGGCCGCGCAACTGAAGGCTGATGAAAAGGCACTGGCCCAGCGCCTGCAGCGTGAGGGCACCTGGCGCCACCTGTGGCGCATCGCCGGGCACTACGCCAACTACAGCGTGTTCGACGTGCCCAGCGTCGAGGCCCTGCACGACACCCTCATGCAGTTGCCGCTGTTCCCCTACATGGACATCGAGGTCGACGGCCTGTGCCGTCACCCCTCGTCGATCCACAGCGACGACCGCTGATTCGAACCCCTTGCACAAGAACAAGATGAGGTACACACCATGACCGTGAAGATTTCCCATACTGCCGAGATCCAGACGTTCTTCCAGGAAGCCGCAGGCTACGGCAACGACGACGGCAACCCGCGCATCAAGCGCATCATCCAGCGCGTATTGCAGGATACCGCCCGCCTGATCGAGGACCTGGAGATCACCGAGGACGAGTTCTGGCTCGCCGTGGACTACCTCAACCGTCTGGGCGGGCGCGGCGAAGCCGGGCTGCTGGTGGCAGGCCTGGGCCTTGAGCATTTCCTCGACCTGCTGCAGGACGCCAAGGACGCCCAGGTCGGCTTGACCGGTGGCACCCCGCGCACCATCGAAGGCCCGCTGTATGTTGCCGGTGCGCCTATTGCTGAAGGCGAAGTGCGCATGGACGACGGCAGCGAGGAGGGCGTGGCCACGGTGATGTTCCTCGAAGGCCAGGTACTCGACCCGCAAGGCCAGCCGGTGGCCGGCGCCACGGTCGATTTGTGGCATGCCAACACCCGCGGCACCTACTCGTTCTTCGAC
The DNA here is from genome assembly GCF_048068075.1 of Pseudomonas sp. NY15354. NCBI lineage: Bacteria > Pseudomonadati > Pseudomonadota > Gammaproteobacteria > Pseudomonadales > Pseudomonadaceae > Pseudomonas > Pseudomonas sp. NY15354. The sequence goes on along the minus strand of NZ_JBLUPV010000009.1, from coordinate 10,792 downwards.
CAGAGCCAGTCGCAGTACAACCTGCGCCGGCGCATCGTCACCGACGCCCAGGGCCGCTACCGCGCTCGCTCCATCGTGCCGTCGGGCTACGGCTGCGACCCACAGGGGCCGACCCAGGAGTGCCTGGACCTGCTGGGCCGTCATGGCCAGCGTCCGGCGCACATCCATTTCTTCATCTCTGCGCCGGGCTATCGCCACCTGACCACCCAGATCAATCTGGCCGGTGACCAGTACCTGTGGGACGACTTCGCCTACGCCACCCGTGACGGGTTGGTCGGTGAGATCACGTTCCGCGAGGACGGTGCGCGGGGTGTGCAAGGTCGGTATGCCGAGCTCGCGTTCGACTTCCAGCTGCAGAAGGCCGTGGACAGCGAGGCCGAGCAGCGTAGCGGCCGGCCACGGGCGTTGCAGCAGGCCTGATACACCGAGGTGTCCGCTTCGCGGGTAAACCCCACAAGGACGGTGTCGCTGTTGCCACCCACGCCTCCCACCCTTGTTGAGGTTGGCGCAGGGCTTGTGGGGGGACCCGCGAAGAAAGCCCCGCAGAAGCAGCGCCGGCCTGCGATGAAGTCAACGGACAGCGCTGTTGAGAGGTTGGCGCGGACCCTGTGGGAGCGGGTTTACCGGCGAAGAAAGCACCGCGGAGCCAGCGCCAGCCTGCGATGAAGGCAACACAAAACAAGTGCCAGCCACCAAGGCCGGCCAGAGCTTGCGAGAGGTCCCATGAAAGACCTGTTCAACGATTGCTCCGTGTCGGCCGTCGTCGCCGGCATGATCGCGACGATGATTTCCTACGCCGGACCCCTGGTGATCATCTTCCATGCGGCCGAAGCCGCGGGTCTGTCCCACGATGTGCTGTCTTCGTGGGTCTGGGCGGTGTCCATGGGCAGCGCGGTGCTGGGGGCGTTGCTGAGCCTGCGCTATCGGGTGCCGGTGGTGATCGCCTGGTCGATCCCGGGCTCGGCGCTTCTGGTCACCGCCTTGCCGGAGCTGGGCCTGGCACAGGCCGTCGGCGCCTACTTGGTGGCGAATCTGGTGCTGCTGGTGATCGGCATCAGCGGCGCCTTCGACCGCATCATCGCTCGCCTGCCGGGCTCCATTGCCGCCGGCATGCAGGCCGGGATTCTGTTCAGTTTCGGCGCCGAGGTGTTTCGCGCGCTGCCGGTGCAGCCGGCGCTGGTGCTGGCGATGTTCGCCACCTACGTGCTGATGCGCGTGCGTCAGCCGCGCTATGCGGTGGCGGCGGTGCTGCTGGTCGGCGCGCTCGTCACGGTGCTCAGCGGCCAGTTTCGCAGTGATGCGCTGGTGCTGGAGCTGGCCTCGCCCCGCTTGATCGCCCCGCAGTTCAGCGTCACGGCCCTGTTCAGCCTGGCGTTGCCCCTGGTGCTGGTGGCCCTGACCGGGCAGTTCATGCCCGGCATGGCGGTATTACGCAGCGCCGGTTACGCCGTGCCCGCCAGCCCATTGATCAGTGCCAGCGCCCTGGGTGGCGCCTTGCTCGCGCCCTTTGGCTGCCATGGGCTGAACCTGGCGGCGGTCACCGCCAGCCTGTGCACCGGCCGTGAAGCGCATGAAGATCCACGCCGTCGTTATGTCGCGGCGGTGTCCGGCAGCGTGCTGTACCTGCTACTGGGGATCGCCGGCGCTACCTTGATGTCGCTGTTCGCGGCCTTTCCCGCTGCGCTGATTGCCGCACTGGCTGGCCTGGCCCTGTACGGCGCGATCAGCGAGGCCCTGGCCAGGAGCCTGTCCGAGCCGGCCGAACGCGACGCGGGGCTGTTCACCTTCCTGGTGACGGCCTCCGGCGTGTCCTTCCTGGGGCTGTCGGCGGCTTTCTGGGGGCTGTTGTTCGGGCTCACCGCCCACGCCTTGCCACGCCTGCGTCGACCTCGTGCTCAAGCGGCGTTGCGCCGCGCCCGCTGAAGAGGAGAGCGATCACTCGATACCTACGCGTTCCCAGCGCTTTACCCATAAAAACAAGATCAAAGAGAGCTTCGGAATGAATCACACCCCTTGCGTCGCCCTGGGCATCACCTTGCTCAGCCAACCTTTGCTGGCTGCCGAAAACGGCTTTTTCGAGGATGCCAAGGCCAGCCTGAGCGCCCGCAACTATTACTTCAGCCGCGACTATTCGGACATCGTCGGGGCCAATCAGCAGTCCAAGGCCGAGGAGTGGGCCCAGGGCTTCATCCTCGACTTCAAGTCCGGCTACACCCCCGGCACCGTGGGGTTCGGTGTGGACGCCCTGGGCCTGCTGGGCATCAAGCTCGACAGCAGCCCGGACCGCGTCAACACCGGGTTGTTGCCGGTGCACAGCGATGGTCGCGCGGCGGATGAATACAGCCGTCTGGCACCGACCTTCAAGGCGCGTCTATCCAAGACCGAGCTGCGCGTCGGTGAATTGCAGCCCAACCTGCCGGTGCTCACCTTCAGTGACATCCGCCTGCTGCCACCCACCTACCAGGGCGTGAACCTGAGCTCGGCCGAGCTGGCGGGCCTGACGTTGCAGGCCGGGCATCTGACCTCCAGTCACCTGCGCAACGAGGGCGGTGACGACAAGATGATCGCCATGCTCGGTCATGTGCCCATGCGACAGGCACAGAGCGATGCCTTCAACTATATCGGCGGCGACTACGCCTTCAACGACAACCAAAGCAGCGCGAGCCTCTGGTACGGCCAACTGGAGGACATTTACGAACAGGGCTTCGTCGGCCTCAAGCACAGCAAGCCCGTGGGCGATTGGGTGCTGAGCGCCAACCTGGGCTACTTCACTGCGCGCGAGGACGGCGATGCGCTGCTGGGCAACATCGACAACCAGGCGTTCTTTTCGTTGTTCACCGCCCGGCAAGGTGGGCACAGTTTCCATGTCGGCTACCAGGGCATTTATGGTGATAGCCCATTCCCACGGGTGTTCGCCAACATCTCGCCGCTGGGCAACGAGGTGCCGACCTATGAGTTCGCCTACACCGACGAGCGCTCCTATCAGGCGCGCTACGACTACAACTTCGCCGCCCTAGGCATCCCCGGGCTCACCGCCACCGTGCGCTACATCACCGGTAACAACGTGGACACCGGCCAAGGCTACGAGGGCAAGGACCGTGAGCGCGACATCGACCTGGGCTATGCCGTGCAGGGTGGGCTGTTCAAGGGGCTGGGGATTCGTGTGCGCAATGCCATGGCACGCTCCAACTATCGCAGTGACATCGATGAGAACCGCTTGATCCTGGTATACACCTGGCAGTTGTTCTGATCAGCAACAGCGGCGCGTCCACAGGCTTGATCGGCGTTGTTCCTGTGGACGTTCCAGTGCCTGGCGAGGCGTTTCAAACCAAGCAATATGTAGGGGCTCCGGCGCGAAGCCGGTCTTTATCCTGCGTGGCCCACTCATCAGGAGCCCCGTCATGCCCCACGTTCGCGACCACAAACACGCCGTGGCAATGCAGTTCGCCAGCCGTCCGACCCTGCGTCAGGTGGCTGGCCAGCAGATCATGAAAGTGATGATCGAGCGCTATCCACTGATCGCCCGCCACCGGCCGGAGCTGACCAGTGCCGAAGCGTTCAAAGTGATGATTCCCAAACCAGGAGGGTTCTGGTCGGTCCGCCCGTTCGTCGACTACGTGCTGCAGGCGTGGCTGAAGGGTGAGCGACTGGACTTTTCCTTCGTGGACGGCCTGGATTACCGCCTTAGCCTCGAAGTGCCGTCGCGTTTCTATGCCATCAAAGACCCACGCAAAACCGCCGATGGCGATCGGATCAAGCTCGAGGACCTCGGCGAGGCCCTCAATGACCTGCTTGAACTGTTCGATGAGCTGTTCTGTCAGGCGCAGGTCGACTATTGGCGTGAAGACGCCAGCGCAGGCGTAAGCCGCGACCGGTGGTTGCAACAGACGGTGAAGTCCGCCTTGCTGGAAAATCTGGCGCTGCAGAATCTGGACGCTGAGCAACAGGCCTGTATTCGAGACCTGCTCGCCATCGGGGCACGATCGGCGGGCGTGTGCATTCTCGAGGTGCACATGAAGAAGGGAGACCAGGCATTCTCCCGGTTGCTGCCCAACCTGCTGGTGATGGCCGAGAACGATGCGCGCAAGGTGTTTCTCTGGTGCGCGCCGTCCAGCGTGATCCAGGCATTCGACTCGCTCGACGCTTTTGCTCAGGCGCTGCAAGGCGAACTGGTCGACGCCTATGACTTCGAGACGCTCACCTGGGACCGTCACGAACTGGCCGGGGACGTTTTCGCGCAATGGGCTGCGGCGATGCTGGAGGCATTGCTGGCCGCCGCACGCCGGCTACAGCACACGCAGTTGACCAACGTCGACGAAGCTGAGCAGGTGCTGGCTGCGCTGACGGACCCATCGCAGTATTTCATCGACGGGTATCGAGTTGCGACCGACACCCACCTGGCGTTGCCCAGCGAGGTGCAAAGTGCGTCGCACGAGGACAGTTTCGCCTATCAATGTGCCTTGTTCGACCTGGCGCTGGCCCAGGCACAGAGCGAAGGCGTCTCGGCCCTGGCGGACGTGCTTTCCCTACACGCTTATGCCAGCCAGCGTCTGCGTGAGCAACTGCTCAAGGACCACCCGATCGATGCCAACTACTTTCCCGATGACCTTGAACTGACGCTCACGCAGGCCCATGGCACGCCCGGTGGCGCCGGGGTAGGGGTGGGCGACGGGAGCGTGGAGCGGCGCAGCATGACCCTGACCGAGTTCGCGATCGGCAATCTGAGTTCGCTCCAGGGTGCGCAACTGACGGGCATCACGCACCGCGAAGGGCAACTGATCATGGACTGGATGACGGTCGACTATGCCAAGTCGCTGGTTCAGCGGGTGGACATCGGTGCGCACTATCCGGCCTATGTCGCGAAGTGCCTGGATGACCCTGCCACACGCGAGCAGAGGGTTGAACGGTTTGCCCGGGAATGGCGGTGTGGCTTGTTGTTCAGTGCATTGTCGGCCAAGCGCGATGGCACCCTGGACGATGAGGCCTTGCAGTGCGTCGTCGACTTCTGCCGCGGTGATATCGACGAAACGCTGCCCGCCACGATGTTGATGCCATTGGCATTCAAGCGTGAGCCCAAGGCGAAGGCCGAGGATCGGGTTGGCGGGATGTATGTGCTGTTCTGCGCCCAACCGTCGCGGGTGCTGCTGTACAGGCCGCTCTATGCCGACGCGCCACTCATGATCTTCAGCAGCCTCGACGCCATGATGCAGGCCATCGGACAGAAGGGGGCGCTGCAGGACAGTGTCCTGCAATGGCTGGCAGCCGATGCGCGGCCGGTGTATGCCCACGGCGGCTTCCATGAGCCTCACCTGATACGGCCGATCCTCGATACCTCGCTGACGCTTTTGCCCGTGAAACCTGTCAAGTTCGCTCCCCAGTACTGGCGCATCGACGTCGATGCCAAGCTTTACCAGGCCAACCGCGATCTGCTGGTCGAATTGGCCAACCGCCAGTCGGTATCCAACGCTGAAAGTCGCTGGGCGATCCTTTCCCAAGGAGCCTGGCTGCTGTTCGACGTGGCCACACTGTTCTTGCGTGGGCCGGTGGCCACGGTCGCCTGGGTGATCCAGGCCATCAATGCCGTGAGCAACGATGTGGCGGCGTTGAGCAGCGCCAGCGCGTTCTCGCGCTCCAGCGCCGTGGTGGATCTGCTGCTGAACGCTTCGATGGCGCTGATGCACCAGCATTTGCCTACCCAGGCATCGACCGTCACGCCCCGAATGCCGCAGGCGCCGGCGTTTGCACAACACAGGCTGCTGCGGCCGACCGTGCAGGTGGCAGCGATCGAGCGTGTGCAAGGCAAAGTGGGGCTACCGGGGTCATTGGGGCGATTGACCACGCAGTTGGACTTCACCTGGCGAGGTGCCCATGGCCTGAACGTGCTGCCGGCCGAACGCCGGCAGGCGCTTCTGGCGATGCGCTCGGACGTGTCCCTGGGTAAGCAGCCGATCATCACCGCCGGAGCCCGTCGAGGGTTGTACGAGATTGCTGGCCATCATTACCTGACGTTTGCAGGGGATGTCTACCAGGCGCAGGTGAGCGAGGACGGTATCCGCATCATGGACCCGTCCGGCGGCGAGGGCCCGCGGATGACCTTCATCGAGGATGGCTGGCGGATCGACCATGCGCTGCAGCTGCGCGGTGGCATGCCCAAGAGCCGTGTGCAGAAACTCCGGGAGAAGAACGAGGCATTGGTCCAAGCACTGCGCCTTCAGGACCAAAGCCTGACCGAGAAGCACAATACCCTGACCAGCGCCGTGGAAAAGCACCGCACGTTGTTGAGCGAGAAAGACCAACGCATCGAGCAATTGGAGGCGATGGCGGATCGGGATGCGTTGACCGAGCGCGACCTGGAACTGACGCGAGAACTGCGCAAAAAGATCAATCAAACGATCCTGCGTGAGCTCAAGGCACTGATCGACAACGGCGTGGAGCACGATCAAGTGCTCTCGCAGCTTGCCGACATGAGGCTCAGCGTAGGCCTTTCGACCATGGTCGGCGAGGCCGAGGACCTTGCGCGCGCCAGTCGTGTGGTCATCGATCTTCGCAACGCAACGCGTCAGGAACTCATCGAGAACCTGTCGGAGTTCTATGATGGAATGGCCCAGATGATCAACAGCGAGGACCTGGACAGCCTGGCCAAGGACGTTGTCGTCAAACCGGAAAGCAAAGAGGAAATTCGTCAGTACGAGCGCTTCAGAAAGCGCCTGGAACAGGTCATCGAATGGGAGACCCAGCTGATCGAGATGTCCAGGGTGTTCGACATCCAACTCAGCGACACCCTCAAGGACACCTCGATCGTCTTCAAGGACAGCACAGGTGAGCGGGTCAACAAAGACGGCAAACTCAGGGAAATCATCCAGCGACGCCGGTTGTCCGCGATCGATCTGGAGTTTCAACAGTTGATGGACCTCGCCGAGGCCAGCCTCGATCGACTTGCCGACGTGGATGAGCCCACATTGGCGCAGTATTCCGACTACTTGGCCAACGATGCCCTGAAAAGCGCCGGCAACGCCCATGGTGACTTGCCTGCCAGTGGGGTTTCGCTGAGCGAGCAGATCGAGGTCCTGACCGGCGTCGTGGAGGCCTACCAGGAGGCACACGTGTTGGCGGACTACTTGGAAAGTTGTGGTGGGCCAGCGGTCAAGCTGTCATGGTTGCAGCGCTACGCCAGCAGCCTTGAAAACATCAAGAGTTCGGCGGAGCGGGATTTGGCGCAGGCGGTCAGGGAGCTGGAACTCGAAGAGCCACCGGTGCCCAGAACCTCGACTTACGCCGGTCGCGGCGGTCGGCGGCATGTGGTCAGGACCAACCGCGGGCGAAGCGTCCTGGGCGAAGAAGTCCAGATCGGTGACACCTCGGTAATGCAGCAACGGGACTACCGTACCCAGACGGTCATCAAGACGTTCCACAAGACCGGCGAGCAATGGGTCGAGAGCAGCGCCCAGCCAAGCACCGAGGGTGAGCGTCCTGTGCCTTCGGCGGATCCGCGAATCGTGCGAAAAAAGGCGCAGACACTCGTCGATCAGGTCGACTCGGTCGTCAAACTTGCCCGTTTGTACGTGAAAACCGATGAGCCCAACGGGCTATCGACGGTGATCGATGGGCATCTGGACAAACTCAAGCAAGCGCAGGCCGGACTGCCTCGTCTCACCCCCGAAGATGAGCTGTTCGAAGCGCTGAATGATGCCGCGACCCGTCTCAAATCGGTCAAGCGGGACCTGCTGACGGGCATGTACCTGTCGACTTCCCACCCCACGGCCGACAGTTTGCGTTTTCTGTTCGACCAGCGGGCGATCACGGTACAGCGGGCCGGAGAGCGCAAGGCGCTTTCAGCCAGCGATTACCTGGAGGTCTATGAAATCCGTCGCAGGATTCGCTCGGGCGAGCGGGAAGGGGAAGGGCTCTGGGAAGCTCACTTTCATTACCCAAGCGACACGACGCCTGCGCGCAAGTTCAGCCGAGGGCATCTGAAGCTCTGGACGCAACGTAAGCTGGGGCGCAAGGCGCAGCTTCAGGCCGCAGCCAGCGGCAGGGACTTTTTGGCGATCTATCGTGGCGAGCTGCGTCTGGAGCAAATAGACGGCATCATCCCGTTCTGATCGAGCGGCCAACGATTGGGTTTGCACGGGCCAGCAGGATGACGGTAGGTTGCTGGAAAAACCTGCTCAGGGACCTTCATCTTGGACTCACTGACCCAAGCTGTCCTCGGCGCCGCCCTCCAAGGCGCGGTGCTGGGGCGCATCCAGGGGCGTCGCGCGTTGCTATACGGCGCGGCCCTGGGCACCTTGCCCGACCTCGACGTGCTGATCCGTTACGCGGACCCGGTGTCGCAAATGACCTACCACCGGGGGTTTTCCCACTCCATCTTCGTGCTCACCGCCCTGGCGGCGGTGCTGGCCTGGCTGGTGAGCACGATCGCCCGAAGGCGCTGGCCCGACCAGGGCTACCGCTTGCCGAGGTTGTTCCTGGCGTTTTGGCTGGCCTTGGTGACCCACCCGATACTCGATGCCTTCACCGTCTACGGCACCCAGCTGTTCTGGCCACTGAACCTGACCCCGCAGAGCTGGGCGGCGGTGTTCATCATCGATCCGGTGTACACCTTGCCGTTGCTTGGCGCTGTCCTGTTCGCGGCCTTCAAGGGCATGGGCGGCAGGACGATCCCGGTGTTGGGGGTGGCCTTGGCATTCAGCACCGCCTACCTGGGCTTCGGGCTGGCCGGACGCGTGGCGGCTGAACAGCGTTTCGCGCGCGCCCTGGATCAGCAGGGCATCGCCGTGACGCACGTGCGCGCCGTGCCCATCGCCTTCAACAGCCTGGTCTGGCGCGTGCTGGCCAAGACCCCGGACGGTCAGTACTACGAAGGCATCAGCAGCGCCTTCGATCGCGAGCCGCCGGAGATGCAGCGTCAGCCCCTCAACCTTGAGACTGCCCAGGTGTTGCATGGCGTGCCGTTGCATGAGCGCCTGCGCTGGTTCACCGACGATTGGCTGCGCTACGACGTGGTGGGCGATGCCTTGGTGGTGACTGACCTGCGCATGGGCATTCCCGGCAACTACACCTTCCGTTTCCAGATGGCCAGCCGTGATGGTGCCGGGCGCTGGAACGCGGTGACGCCGACGCTGTGGCTGGGCGATGGCGTGGGCTCGATGCTCAACGGTGAGGATCTGGCGTTGATCTGGCGGCGCATCGTCCAGCAGCAGCCTCCGCTGCCGCTCGCGGCCTGGACCCAGAAGTACCTAGGCCAGGGCGAGGCAGGGCGTTGAGCCCTGCAATCGCCGAGGCTGGGTGATTGCAAAGGGGGCACTGCGCGCCCCATCGCAGGCTTCTCCAGCGGCTACAACTTGTTCAGCGCCCCAAGGTCTATGGGCGAGCCAGGCGCCCGGTGACGAAGTGCGCCACATCGTTGAAACCGGGCGTCGAGGCATGTCCCGGGGTGACCAACGAATCGATGAAGGCCTCGTCCTCAGCGGTGATCTTCACCTCCAGCGCACCGGCATAGGTGTCCCACTGCGCCTCGGTGCGCGGCCCGACGATCGCCGAGCTGACCAGTTGATTGTTCAGCACCCAGGCGATGGCGAACTCGACGATGCCCACCCCTTTGGCCTGGGCATAGGCATCGACCTTCTGGGCGATGGCCAGCGACTCCTGGCGCCACTCCACTTCCATGATGCGCTTGTCCTGGCGAGCGGCCCGGCTGCCGGCGGCAGGTTCGGCGCCTGGTGCGTATTTGCCGCTGAGCACGCCACGGGCCAGCGGGCTGAACGGCACCACGCCCAGGCCATGGTAGGCGGCTGCGGTCAGTTGTTCAGGCTCGGCCTGGCGGTTGACGATGTTGTACAAGGGCTGGCTGACCACCGGCTTGGGCACGCCCAGGCGCTCGGCCAGGTTGCACAGCTCGGCGATGCGCCAGCCGCGGAAGTTGGATACCCCCCAATAACGGATCTTGCCTTGTCGCAGCAGGTCGCCCATGGCCTGCACGGTCTCTTCCAGCGGTACCTTGTGGTCTTCGCGGTGCAGGTAGTAGATGTCCAGGTAGTCCAGGTCCATGCGCGTGAGCGAGGCTTCGATGGCGTTGAACAGGTGCTTGCGCGACAGCCCACTGCGGTTGGGCAGACCTTCGGCCGGGCCGAATCCGGCCTTGGAGGCGACGATCCAGTCCTGACGGTGACGGGCCACCGCTTCGCCGACGATCTCTTCGGAACGCCCGCCGTTGTAGACGTCGGCGGTGTCGATGAAGTTGATGCCTTGGTCCCACGCCTTGTCGATGATGCGCAGCGAGTCCTCGGTGCTGGTCTGCTCGCCAAACATCATGCTGCCCAGGGTGAGGGCGGAAACCTGAAGGCCACTGTGGCCAAGGGGGCGGTAGATCATGGAAGACCATCCTATTTGCGATGAGCGATCCAAACCGTTTTACACAGAGTACACCTGCTTTGAAAGGTCATGAGTCTTGTATTGATGGCTTTATCTGAATCGAAGCTTCAAGGGAATATTGTTTTGAGAGATGCCGTGCAGAAATCGCCTACAGTCAGCTGCGAGTATTCCTACATAGTATTTTCTTGCGTTCAAGGGTTAGTTGGCTAATGTGAATTGCACCGCAATAAAGCGGTGTTCAAGGAGTTATAACGATGAAAGAAGTAAAACTTGAATCGACGGCCTTGGCTAACCTTGCGCATCTGGTTGAATCGCCCCTGGTTTCGTAGACACCTCCAAGCCTCATAATGAGGCCCAAATAGGAGGTGCCATGAGTCGTCAGCGTTACCCCGAAGAATTCAAGATCGAAGCGGTCAAG